>JAMOSO010000001.1 GCA_027063065.1 Planctomycetota bacterium
ATCATGGACCGTAAACCCTAACAGCATTAGTTAGCTTATTTATTTCCAAACCTCTATACACATCTGTGGCTGCTTCTGCACCTTCAGCCATAATTTTAATACTTCCCCACATATTACCTGCTGGATTTGATGATTTAGACATAGTTCCATTTGGATAATAAGTTAATAAATATCCGTAGTAATTTCCTGTTGATTCTAATATAGAATTAACATTTGGATCTAAACTTGCTTTATCTGAATCAACACTATTTGTATAACAATAATTTGCATTCACTAAATTTTCATCTATACACATCAAAATCGTAGTTGGCAAATCAGAAGAATCTGCATATTTATGAGGATCACCACTACTTGATAAATCACTGCCTATATACATCTGCATAGCAGTATAATCCCCGTCATCACCTTTATAATTGTATATATAAAGAGATGCCGCCATTTGATGTTCTACAGCATACGACCGCGTAGCAATCATAGCAGATCGCAATTGACGATTGCCTGCCCTCAACAACTGCGCTGAAGATTGGTTAAGTAATGTAGGCAAAGTCATAGCAGAAATAATTGCAATTACCGCTATGACCGTTAATAATTCAATTAAAGTAAAAGGCTTTTTTGTCATTTTAACTCTAATGTAATATCATCATCACCATTCTCTTTGTTATCTGGACCATAACAAGTAATGGTAACTGTACTGCCCGATCCACTTAAATGATAATAAGTTGTATCTGCCTTTTTTTTATGAGGATCACCCCATGCATCGGGAATAACCTTATCTGCTTCTGCAGAATCAGCAGTTTTAGAACCATCCCAATACTTAACATTACCTGTCCATAATTTTGCTAAATCTGTGTCTGAAACATCATCGTATGTAGAATCATCATTAGCATTAGGGTAAATTCTAAAATCATTTTTATATGCCTTTAACGCCATTTTAATTGCTTGCATTTGAGATTCTGCCACTTTCTTTTTTACAGAAGTTTTAGATTCTCCCAATGCCGAAAGCAACATAGATGCTAAAATTGCAATAATTGATATTACTACTAACATCTCTATTAACGTAAAACTTGATTTTTTATTATTCATGTCTATCCTAAATCACCAATTAATTATATTATCTGCATTCTCATCAGA
Source organism: Planctomycetota bacterium (assembly GCA_027063065.1). Classification (GTDB taxonomy): domain Bacteria; phylum Planctomycetota; class JAMOSO01; order JAMOSO01; family JAMOSO01; genus JAMOSO01. Next base: position 1,132 of record JAMOSO010000001.1, read on the forward strand.
ATCATTTAAATCTTTTAACACACCATCATAAACACCATCCGTACTAAGTCCATCTGGACCTACAGAGGCTAACTTATAACCTTTACCATCTGACGAATCATAACACCACACCATTTGCCATGGATCCATAAAAGCTTTAGTAGAGTCATTACCTATACGTCTACTATCTTCTATGTTTAAGTAATCTTGACTTAAATATGCCCCAGACGCACTATAAAAGGTAGAAGCGTCTGTTTCTACTGTAGTTTCATCGGTTAAATCACTAAATGTAAAAACAGGAAACTGCCTTATATCCATTTTGTAAGATTCGCAAGCAATATCTAAAAGTTTAATATCGTTCTTAGCTGCTTCAATTTCTTGTTTACCTTGAACAGTAAATAAAGCTGGCATTAATATGCCTGCTAAAATTGAAATAATACTTATTACAACAAGCAACTCTAATAGTGTAAACAATCGTAATTTATACATAGTTTCCTTTCGATATTAAATATAATAATATTAATCTTAATAGCTAATTTTTTTGTGTAAAGTTTATGTAAAGTGTAATATTATCTTTTATGTTACCATATTATTACCATTTTAAATATACGAGAAACAATGACTTTAAACGAAGACAAACTACCTTTAAATATTGAACTAAATACAAATAAAGCTGAAGAATGCACAGAAACAAAATCCAAAATCACTGATATGTCACAGCCAATAGACTGGACATTTTTTACATCGCCAGCAATAATTGTATCTAGTATTATATCACTGGTTGCTATTTTCTCACCATGGTTTTTTATGCTAATGGCATTAATAGTAATTGGTATATTATTGATTGCCGTATACGGCTTAACAGAAAACAAACCACATCTCAGACAAAAATTTTTAATCAACTTTCAAAATCAACTTAGTGAAATAACCAAAAACATTTATTACAGTACAATGGCTATAACTACATTATGCACTGTATTATTTGCTTTATTTGATAGTGCTTTAAAATTTTTATTTGCTTTTCTATCTGTTATTATAATCAGCTTGCCTTCATTACTGCCTGCAGTAGCATCAAAAGCAATGTATAGCATTAAAAAATATAATACAAAAACAACTTCACAAGAGAAACCAGATCAAACTGACGTACACAAAAATACAGCTGAAATCCAAGCAAAAAACACTCAAACAGAACCGTTAAGCCTAGCAGATACAAATTTTTCTAGCGAGTCTAAATCCACCCCATTAAGTGAAATATGGGAACAAAATAATAATGAAAATAAAAATGGTATAAATAAATTTGCCATATTAACTATCTTAAGCTGTATAGCATTTGCAACATGGTATAGTTGGAATAATTACCTCGATGAAACAACTAAAAAGAAAGCCATTAAATTTAGCAAGACCATAAGTGAACAATCAAACCAATTAACTAATCAGATAATTAATAAAATAAATATAACGGAGCACAAAAAAACCAACTTAAAAAAGAAACCTCCAAGTAAAGCAGAATTAATAAAATTACTTAGATTAGCAATTAGACAAAACAATATCACAAAAATTAAAAATTTAATGATGCAAGATATCGATATTAATTTTGTAAACAATAAAACCGACATATCCATTTTACATTATGCCGCCATGCTCAACAATGCACCAGTAGTAAGCTTGTTAATCAGCCAAGGCGCAAATGCCAATTTAAAATGTAATGGTCAATTAGCATCAGACGTAACTACAGATAAATTAATTAAGCATATATTAATTACAGCTCAAAACAAACAGCGCAATGATTAATTTTTAGTTAGTTTATCTTTAATATCATCAAGATCATTGATAATAGTGTTATAGGCTTTGCCCTGTTTATAAGACATAAAAATTAACTTAACAGATACTAAAAACACACCTGCTTCCAAAAGTAAATCGTGGGTAAAGCCTTTAGTAAATAATGCTATAGCAAACAAAACAAAAGTAATCAAAATAATCAATATTGTACTCACATCAAAATGATGATGTATTTTATGCATTATATAACCTCTATAAAATAAGCTTGTAAATAATCGCTTTGGCTTAACTGCAATGATGCCATATGATCACTAGCAGGTCCGGCAATCTCTAATATACGCAACTTACGTCTTGTATGATGTTCTGCCTGACAAAGCATATCAATAAATAACTCTTTAGTAAATACATGAGAACAACTACACGTTACTAACAAACCACCAGAGACCAAACAATGTATCGCTCTTAAATTTAACTCTCGATATGCTTTCATAGCATTGCCGATAGACTGTTTATTAGGAGCTAATGCAGGCGGATCTAAAACAATCATATCAACCTTTTGAGAATTTTTATGCTTATCACGTAAAAAATCAAAGGCGTCTGATTTCACTGTATTTAGATTAATATCACAATGATTTAATTGTGCATTTAATTTTACCTTCTCTAGGGCGGTTACTGAAGAATCTACAGCAGACACCTGTAAACCTGCCTTAGCTAAATGAATGCCAAATCCACCCTCAAAACAACAAATGTCCCACACATTAACACAATTTAATCGCTTAGCCCACGCAACTGCACGTAGATGATTTTCTTTTTGATCTAAATAAGCGCCTGTTTTTTGGTTACCATAAGGATTAAAGCTCCAATTTAAACCATTCCATTGCAAATTGGTTTGATACTCTTTTGATGTAAACTCTAATACTGCCAAACCTTCTTTTTTGCGTATAGCACCATCACGTCGCTCTATGACATTAGCAGTGCGCCCTGTAATATCAAAAAAAGATTTTTGAATACTAGATTTAATACTTGGCCAAAATACCTCTATAGGTGCCGATTGAATTTGCGCCACTATATAATTATCAAAAACATCTAAAACCAATCCCCCAAAACCATCATTATCACCAAAAATCCAACGCAAGGATTTTTCATCACCCAATGCACGCTGTTTAGTTTTAAAAATACTGATTAACTCTTGTTCTAAATATTTAAGAAAATACTGATTAAAATCATCTAAATTAATGATTATATCCCGCTGTTGATTTTCATCCATTGTTGGCCAATATCGCAAGGCTGGCCCCATTCTACGCAAACGGATATCACTATGTGGTGAATACCAAAACCAATGCTCGCCTAATGGCACAATAGCGGGTTGCTTGGGTAAAATAGCTTTATAAGACGGTTTTAATTGTCCAGATAAAATCCAAGGATTGCCACTGCGGATAGCATCCACACCAGAGCGGGTTAAAAACGTATTTAATTTAATTGTCATATTTTCCTATTAATTGCAATATTGTGTCATATGTTTACGCCCTATAACAGAACAGATAGGACACTGACTAATATTATGCCCTCTTGCGGGGCAATATTCACGGCCAAAATAGATCATTTGCAAATGTAGTTTATTCCACAGTTCTTTGGGAAAAACCCTTTTTAAATCTGCTTCGGTCTTTGTAACAGATTTGCCCGTGCTTAAACACCAACGATACGCCAATCTTTGGATATGCGTATCTACAGGAAAGGCAGGATGATTAAAAATCTGACTCATCACCACAGATGCGGTTTTATGCCCTACCCCTGGCAACGATTCTAAACCTTCAAAAGTATTAGGAACTTCACCATTATATTGATTTATAATAATTTTAGATAAATTAACAATAGCTTTTGATTTTTGCGGTGCTAACCCACATGGATTAATAATTGATTTAACGCTATTAATACTAACCTTTGCCATTGCCTGTGGTGTAGCAGCTAATGCAAACAACTTAGGCAAAACCGTATTAACTCGTTTATCTGTACATTGTGCAGATAATAACACAGCCACTACACAAGTAAATGGATTATAAAAATCTAACGGAATAGCTGGGTTAGGATATAATTTATTTAATTTGTCTAAAACAAAGTTAGCTTTTTGTAACTTATTCATAATAGTATTAAACTTTCAAATATCTTCTAATAAAAAAAGGGATTGCAAATTATTTGCAATCCCTTGATTATTTTGGTGGCGGGGGCAGGATTCGAACCTGCGACCTTCGGGTTATGAGCCCGACGAGATACCGGACTTCTCCACCCCGCGTCATGGTGAAGTGACGATAATTTTACGGATTCACCTATAAAAGTCAACTATTTATTTAAATTAAAATAACATTCTAAAACCAGCAGTAATTGAAGTATTACCTATCTCAATATCACCTGTAGAAACAGTGCCGTTAGATTCTTTAATTTCTGCATCTGGTTTATTCCATATTCTTGAAACTTCCATATTTACCACAAAATCATTAGATACAAAATAATCCACACCTAAACCACCCTGAAACATAAAAGAATCATCCATTTCAAAGACAGTATTAGAACTGCGAGATACCGCACCTGTCCAATTATTAAAGCTATAACCTGCGCCAGCTAACACATAAGGATAAAACTTTTCATTGGCAGTAAAAATCATAGCACCTAATTTAGCATTTAATAAAAGCATATTAGAAGTAATCTTAGAACCCGTTAATGGTGTATCGCCAAATTCATCGTCATTAGAAAGATCGTATTGGGTATAACGATACTGAGTCTCAATAGAAAGATTTTCGTTAATCATTTTACCTAAACGCGCGCCAAAAATAGTAGAATCTTTATTGTCCAATTTGTCTTTGACAGGAAAAGCATAACCAATATCACCCTGTACATACCAACGTTTAAAAACTTCTCCGTCAATACTCAAATCCTGAGCAAATACTGTACTAGCATAAGTTAATACTGCCACAGTGCAAATAAACGAAACGACTTTCTTCATAACTTCAACCTTTCAAAAAATATAAAAATTTAGTATAACCTTAAATAATATTTACTAGATACTCTTAAAGTCTAATGATGAGATGGGTATTTAGCTGGTGCAAATTTAACATTCTGCTTAAAAACAAATGGATTTTTAATATTAGACTTTAACGTATTAGATATTTTATGCTGTTTAGCAAATAGCATTAAATCCAAACGAGATTGACTAGGATTTAACACTTGTTTTTGCAATAGGCTTAGCACATCTAACTTAGTAATTTTACGCAAAGCCTTAATTGTATCTAAATCTCGTTGAAAATAACCTTGGCGATTAAATGTTAAACCGTAAATATTCACACCTTTTTCTACAATTGATTTAGGTGATTTTTCTAAACTATGAATAATACCAGACTTTAACTGCTGCAACTGATTATCTGGCATAAGACTAATTATATTACTTAAATTAGACAAAAAGCCATCTACTGCTTTTGCCAAATAATCAGGAGCATATTCTGCCGATTGTAAAATCAAAAACAAATAATAGTTATTTTCATCTTCTGGAGTAGCCGAAAACACAATATAGCCCAACTGCTGTTTGGTTCGCATTTGTGTATAAAAAGGCTGTTTAATTATTGCCCCTATTAACAAAGCGGTGGCACGCAATTTAGCCGTACCATTGCCCAAAAAATAAGAACGCCACAAACAAGAGTTATTACCCGGTAATTGATGCACAAAATTTAATTTTTGTGTGATGCTATTGGCGTCTATAACTGCCGAGCGCCTACACTGAGCATAATCAATTGGTTGCCAATTAGCACCTAACAAATTACGCCTTGCCATTTGCGCCCACGATCTAGCCTCATCACTGGTTAGATTTCCATAAATAAAACATCTTAAAAAACCCTTATCAAACAGATGCTTTGTAAAGTTTTTTAAATCAGATAAACTAATATTTTCTATTTCTTGAGCTAATTCATCTGGTAAAAAATAATATTTTTTTCTAAATGCACGGCTATATTCTCGTCCTATTTTCCATGCGCTAGAAAGCTTAAAGCTATTTCCCGCACGCTTAATGCGTTCTTTAATAGCATTAAAAGTTTGATTATTAACGGTTATATGAGTCATATTTTGCAACAATATTTTTTGCAACTTTGGCAAAGAATCTGTAAAGCCCTCTAACCTAAGTGTAATAGCATTTTGATGTGTAGAAATAGAATACTTTAAATCGACTTCATGGGCTGGATAACTAATTTCATTTACTTGTTCTTCCATAATTAAAGCATATAATTTTTGCAAAGCTGCCTCGCGCTTAGTTGGTATAATATCTTTTGGTAGCCTAAAAGAAAACACACTCAAGGCCTTAGGACGTTGAAACGTTACATCCTGAGCATACCATGTTGCCCAACCTTTTGACTCTTCAATCTTCACTGGACGCTGTTTTAACACTGTAGTTTTATTGGGTATAAAAGGATTAGGCAAAGGCATTGTTAAAGACTTAAGTAATTTAGGTTTTAATAATGAATTATAAAATTCATCATCTAGTTCCTCATAACTATATTCAGTACCATAAATAGGTTCAATTTTATCTGTTAATACATCTCTTGATACTATAGTAACCAAAGTCAATTGCGGTATTAAATATGATAAAATATAATTAATTTTATCTTTATCAAAATTGCGATAAATATAATCAATATTCTCAGCATCTTTTAATGGATACCTTAAAATATTTGCCGACAGCATAGACGCCCTATCGCCACCCTCACCTTTATCATCATAAGTATAACTTAATTCAGCTAAACGCTTATGTTCTTCAAACAAATTTGCAGAAACACCTCTTTGACGCAACATAGCAATATAACTAAACAATGCTTTAGTTACAGACTGATAATTTTTTAAACCTAATTTGGTCAACTCTATATGCACTTGAAACTGTGCATAATCGGATATTTCGCCATACGCTCCAGAAGACAAACCAGTAGCATAGCCTTTTTGCTTTAAATAAGACAACAAAGAACCTGCGCCTTCATAACCCAAGCAAGCACTAATTAACTCTACAGTTTTAGTTGGGTACAACTCATCAATCCCCGGCAATGCAAATGTATATGTAATACTGCGACCGTCTTTAATGGGCTTAACTTTTAAAATACGCAAATAAGGTTGTTTTTCAAAAAAGTCTTTAGAGCAATGCCATTTTTTTAAATGTTTATTTTTAATTAATGCAAAATATTTTTCTGCCTGTTCTTGCATAGTATCTAAACTAAATGGGCTTAACATCACCAAAGCCATAGTATTAGCCGAATAATATTTATTATAAAAAGATTTTAAAATTGCTGGGGTTACATCTTTTAATGTAGTTAAATTGCCAGTGCCGAACTTAGTTGCAGGATGATTTTTACTAAAATACAAACGCTGAACTTGGTTAATTCTCCAATAATCATTTTGAATATTTTTTTGTTGTTCCGAATTAACCGCATGCATTTCACGCTGGGTATATTTACTATCAAATAGTGGTGCTATAAAAAATTGTGAAAACCTATCTAAAGCCCCCTCATAAGCATTAGGTCGTACTTCAAAATAAAAATTGGTATGGTCCTTAGCTGTATAAGCGTTGGAATATCCACCATTATCTTTTAAATAACTACCATACGCAGACACCTCTGGATATTTTTTTGTACCCAAAAATAACATATGTTCTAAAAAATGAGCAAGACCTAAATGCTTTACTGGATCTGCCAAAGAACCTATCCCAACTGCCAACGCCGCTGCTGCGGAATTAAAATTAGCATCAGAAATTAAAATGACTCGCAAACCATTTTTTAAAATCAAATGCCTACTTTGGCTTTTGTCGTGTGCGTTTTTGACAAGTTGTACAGACCCTGCAAAAACCTGACACGATAATGACAAAGCACATATACAAACACACAAAACCAATAACCTTTTAATGTTATAATTAGATTTCATAATATCTACTTTTTTTGAAATGTTACTATAATACGTTTTTCTGTTCCGTCTAAATCCACTTCTTCTGTGGCGCAATGTTCAAATTTTAATTTTTTACACCGTTTTAACGCTTCCTTATGCTCGTCGCCGTCATAAGCAGGGCCTTTATAAACCATCAGATAACCATGTTTACACAAAATAGGATTTACTTCATCTAATAACTTCCCCGTTTGCCCAACAGCTCTTGCCACTACTAAAGATGCACGACATGCCAAATGTGGGGCTGCGTTTGCTACTTCCCGACCACGAAAATGCAAAGCCTCCGCCTCAATACACGGGGTTAATTTGACTGCACGCTTTAAATACTCAACCTTTTTTTTACGACTATCAACTAAAGACCACCTTAAATACGGATACCAACTCATCAAAGCCAAACCTGGATAACCACTACCTGCACCTAAATCGACACACCTGTCACCCTCTTCTAAGCTTGCCAATAAAGGATGGCCAACTATCATCAAAGAGTCTAACAAATGTAGACGTAAATATTCTTGCACTGTTACCAGACGCGTTAAATTAAGCCAACGATTGACACCAACTAAATGACTATATAAATTATTTATCAATGTATATGCATTATCCATCAAAGGTATTTCTAATTCATTACAACGATTAGTAAACTCAAGCCATAAGTCTTTAGGAATTGTTAATTGAGGTTGATCTGCTGGCTCATAAGAACCCATACCATTTTCTTGAGTTAAATCTGACATATTTTTACCTAATTTGTAGCGCAAACAACTTTATTACGCCCTGTTTCTTTTGCTTTATACAGAGCCGCATCTAAACGCTCTAAAAAATCATTGATTGTTTCTTTTTGCAAGTATTGTGCCACTCCACAACTAATCGTGATAGGCAAAGTATTGCCGTCACATTCAAACGGTTGCGACCTAGTAATTTCTAATAAGCGATTACCCACTTCTGTTGCGCCTTTTAAAGTTGTCTCTGGTAATAATGCTATAAATTCTTCACCGCCTAAACGATATAGCATATCGCTATTTCTAAATAAAGATGACATACGTTTACACATCTCTTTTATAACACAATCACCTATCACATGACCGTAGATATCATTGACATTTTTAAATTTATCTATATCAATCATCACCATAGATAGATTATTTCCATAACGTTGGCATCGATGTAACTCTCTTTCAAAGTCTTCATCAAAACGACCTCGGTTATAAAAGCCGGTTAAAGCATCACGGTTGCTTTTTTCTTTTAATTTTAATTTGATTTCATATTCTGATATTAGGCGTTTAGATCGCATTAATAATTCTTGCAGTTTATAAGGCTTTGATAAGTAATCATGTACACCGTCTCTAAAAGCTTCTGTTAAATCGTGTTCATCGTTACGAGCCGTCAACATCAAAAATGGAATATCTGCAAAACGCTCATCTGCTGTTTTTTTGCGAAGTAACTCAATCCCTGTCATATTGGGCATCATCCAGTCTGATATAATTAGCTCTACCTTATTATTTTGTAAAATATCCCATGCGATTTGCCCATCCGCAGCACCCATCACTGAATAGCCTAATTTTTTTAAGCTATGAACTAATATAGTTCTTAAAGACTCTTCGTCTTCCGCTATCAATATTAAACTACTCATACACAGCCCCTAATCAACTTTATTTAAAAATCCAAAAACAACACCTAAGATACCACCCGCTATATGCGCCATATGAGAGATGTTATCGTTTTCATTACCTACCACCATAAACTCTTTACCTAAGTAGGCTATCACTACAAATATCATTGTCAAAGGTAATTTACCAGCTTTACGATTAGTAAACGAGCTTAAGGTAATAAACATAAACACTATTCCGCTTGCACCTAACAATAAACCTGTAAATAAAAACGCATGTAATAAGCCTGTAACTAAAGCCGTTACTAACATCATAATTATTAAACGCCAAAAACCGTATTTTTCTTCTAACAATGGGCCAATTAACATCAACAATAATATATTGCCACTTAAATGCTGTAAATCATAATGCCCCAACACATGCGAAAACAACCTAAAATAGCTCCAAAAATCTTGAAAATCCATTCTATCCGCAACAGTAAACTTTAAAGATACCACCTCACCAAAAATACCTGCACCAAGTATAAAAACTATCAAAGACGCTATAGAAAAAGTCAATACAACTGGAGAATTATAACTTAATCTCATTTGCTCATCTCTTCTATACTTAACACTTTGCCTTTGGGCAATAATTCTCCAGAAGCAGTCCAAGCTCTATAAGCATTTTTTTCTTTAGAATGATCTATTTCTTCCATAACTTGACCTGTTTTATAAAAACTGCGACTAATGCCAATTAATTTATCATCTTTATATTCTTGTTTGGATGCCAACTGCCCTGTTTGATAATACATTTTAAAAATACCATTTCGCTTATTATTTTTATAATATATTTCAGATTCTAACCTAGCTTTTTTATCATACCAAGTACTAGCTACACCTTCTTTTTTACCTTTTTTATATGAAGTTTGGGCTTTTATATTTCCAGATGGATAATATTCTTGATGTATTCCATCAAGCTTACCTTTAATCCAATTTCTTTTGTCTGCTATTTTGCCGTCACTAAAATACTGAATACCCTCACCATGAGAGCGACCGTCTTTATAGTGATAACGGGCAAATATTTCACCCGTACGCAAATACACAACTGTTTCACCATTTAATTTACCATCGACCCAATTTTCAATACATAACAATGGGCCTTGTTTAAAATCTTTGGGAGATTTTGGCTTACCTTCAAAAACATTAAAATAATATTTAGCTACACCATTTTTTTTGCCGTCACGATATGTATATACAGCCTGTACATACTCACCACCACGTTTTAAAATACGACTTTGACGTCCTGTTTTATCCCCACAAGACACTAAAACTAAAACCAAAATAAAAAGACATAATTTATACGGTTTCATTTGCGATAACCTCTGCCGCTTGTAGCATTTCTTGCAATTCTTGGTGCGCCGCATAAATACGCAGACTTTCTGCCAAATTAACTAATTTTTGACCAAGCTGTTTTTTGTCATCATTACACGGTGGATTGGCAACGTCTAAACTAGATATAGACAATTCTAAATGGGCATCTGTATCTCTTTTGCGTAGTTGACTTAAAAAAAACTGTCGCTCTTGATCAGTTAAAAAGCGAAATAACTGTTCTTTACCATTTTTGGCAATCTTAACTAAATAAATATACTTATGAGCCATATCATACTGGGGCAGAAAGCAATACCTCTAAAGAACCATGCAGGCTATATTTATTTAAACTGGCAGGAATTAATAAAGTCATACCTTTTTGTAAATCAATATTATTATCGCACCATCTCAATTGACCTTCACCTGCTACTATCATTAAGACTTGTACCTCGTCATCAGTGCTTAACTCTACACTAGCTTTATTAGGCGTAGTCAAAGATAATTTATCAACCCAAAACTTATCACACTTGTTTAATCTAAACCGCTCAGCACCATCACAAGGCATTGCCAATGGGACTTCGATACGATTGTTACTTTTAGATAAATCCGCCACTGCTAATGTTTTATCTATGTGTAATTCTCGTGTTTTACCGTCTAATCCCTTGCGATTGTAATCATATACACGATATGTAGTATCAGAATTTTGTTGTATCTCAGCTATTACTGTACCACTACAAATAGCGTGAATAGTACCAGCTGGTAAAAATAAAAAATCCCCTGTTTTGACAGGAAACTCATCCAACACATCCATAACTTTACCATCAACTATGGCTTGTTTAAATTGCTCTTTAGTTAAATCTTGATTAACACCTTTAATAATAGTGGCATTATCTTTAGCGTACAAAACATACCAACACTCTGTTTTACCTAATTCATTTACCTCTAATTCACCAGCTTGTTGATCATTGGGGTGTACTTGCACAGATAAATTTTCACGGGCATCTAAAAATTTAACCAATAAAGGAAATTTATCAGCATATTTTGCCGCCAATTTTTGACCCATTAATTCAACTTTATAGTCAGTAAAAATTTTATGTAAACTGTTACCCGCCAATTTGCCATTGGCAATAATACTGCTGTCTAAGCCGTGGTCGCTTACTTCCCAAGACTCACCGATAGTTTCGCCAATGGCAATATTTTTACCTAATAATGAACCCATGGCATCACCGCCCCAGATTTTTTCTTTAAGTGTTTCTTTAAATATTAAAGGATATAATGCGCTCATGTTTTACTCGTATAAAATATAATAATAATATATAATAATATTAGTATAAATAAAAAAAGAGAAGGCAAGCCTTCTCTTTTTTTATTTAATCTTGTAATGTCTACTTTCCGCGTTCTTGATCGCTAACGCTTAAACGTTTGCAACCTTTAGCACGACGACGATTTATAATCTTACGACCACTTTTAGTAGCCATACGATGACGAAATCCGTGTCTGCGTAGTCGACGGCGAGTTTTTACTTTTCCACCTACTCCAGCCATATTTATCTCCTAGTACAGTTATTCTTATAAAGAGCGAGAAATCATACAGGTTTAAACCATAATGTCAATTTATTCTGGCGCACCTATTGAAAAAAGCATTTCCAAATCTGTCGGAGCACCCTCTAAACCAAGGTGCTTAGCCAATTTAGTATTATACATATCTGCAAATTCTGCTTTTTTTGATAATTTATCTGAAAATTTAGTATATTTAGTATCACTATCATCACTGCCCGGCTGTTTTACACGTCCACCTTGCACGCGTACACTAGGGCTGGTAGGACGCCTAGGCACACCCTCTGAATAATGTCTAGCCGGATGCTTTTTTACCCATTTAAAAAAATTTTTATGTGCTTTTTTTTCTGTCTTAGGCAATTTATCACCCTGTTCTGCTGCCCAAGCTTCATATTCATTAGCTATCAATTGCTCTTCTAAGTATTTTTTATAATCACTACGACTTGCATCTGGATGTTCAGCTTTCCAAGCTTTTTCAGCCTCTTTTTTTGCTAATTTTTGCTCTGCTAACCAAGTTTTATAAGCTTTACTAGCTGTATTATATGCAGACAACGCCTCTTTATATTGATCTTTAAGATTTTTATTAATCGCTTTGATAATTTTAGGTGCTTCACTAGGCTTATTAAAAATAATAGATCCATAGGCTATAAAACCATGGCAATCTTTAATCAATAACATTTGCTCATAGGTTTTGTCTTCGTCCTTTTTAGCCTGCAAATCACTCATACCTAAAAACAACAAAAAACACATAAGCAAGCGTATATACTTCATTTAATAATCCTTTATAATTAAACTATTAATAAACAAGTTTAAGGATACACCTTATTTTGGCAAGTTTATTGAAGATTTAACAATCTATCAGACATATTTTTTGACAAATTATACCAATACTCTATAACTTTTATATATGCAAACATCTACTATACAAAATATTGCCACTCCCATAGAAACGTGGGTAAACCCTAACCACACCATTCAACAGGGATGCAGTGCCATACAAAATCAAAAATCTCATGTAATTTTACTGGGCAAGCCCAATGCTCCTATGGGGATTGTATCCGCTGGAGATGTAGTAAATGCAATAGCAAACAACATTGATATTGCCAACACTCCATTAAGTGAAATTGCCACCACAAACATTGCTACCATAAACGAAAATTCTAGTTTAACAGAATGTTTAAAAATGTTTCAAGAAACACACGTACGCTGCATTTTTGTAACGCACAACAATAATATTACGTCTATTATTTCTAAAAATATTATTTTATCTAAACATTCTGAAATTTTAGATTTAGCCATTGCCGAAGCAACCGCCAAGTTACAAGAAACTGCCGATAACCGCGATGAATTACTAGGCACAGCCGCCCATGATATTCGCAATCCATTAGGGGTCATCTTAGCGTGGTGCGAGTTATTTGAAGACATTTTTGACGATCAAATCAGCCTTGAAATAAGCGAAGGCCTAGAAACTATTAAAAAACAAGCTACACATATTTTAGAAATTTTAAACCAATTCTTAGATGTGTCCAAAATAGAATCTGGCAAAGTACACTTACATATTACAGAATTTGATCCCGCCGAAATCATTTTAAGTGCGTATAAATCTAATTTAATTAGAGCGCAAAAAAAGATGATCCCCTTAGAAAATGACGCACCGTTAACTATGCCATTAATTAAAGGTGATAGAGACAGAATCCAGTCAACCATTTATAAACTAATTCAAAATGCTATTAAATATTCCAAAGCTGGAGAACTTATACGCATTAAAGCTTATAACGAAGAAGATAAGTTAAAAATAGAAATTATAGACAGCGGTCAAGGCATTCCACTAGAAGAGCAAGAGCGTATTTTTACCGCATTTGCCAAAACATCAACACGCCCAACTGCCGGAGAAACAAGCACTGGTTTAGGGTTAGCAATTGCCAAAAAAATTATTGAAATACATCAAGGCAAATTAAAATTAACAAGTGAGCCTGGCAAAGGCAGTATTTTCACCATTGAATTACCTAATTCATAAGAGATTATCATGCAAACTATTTATTTACTTGAAGACAATCCCATTATTAGCAAAGTCATAGATAAACACTTTGGCAAAGCTGGATATAACTGCACTGTATTCAACCGTGGCGACTTATTAAAAAATACGTTAGCCACTAATACCCCAGATGTAATGATATGCGACATTATGGTGCCTGGATTAACGGGCTTAGATATAGCCAGATATTGCAAAAGCACCAAACACTTGGCTAAAGTTCCAATAGTAATTTTAACAGCGATGACCGATCAAAAATACCGCCACGAAGCCAAGGAAATTGGTGTAGATATGTATATGACAAAAGACAATTTAGTATTAGCAAAACTTGTAGAAGATATAAGCCAATTAATAGCCAAATGATTAGAGAAACCATAAAAAAATTAGCTGGATATACACCTGGCGAACAACCTAATCCTGCAACGCATACCATTAAATTAAATACCAACGAAAACCCATACCCGCCCACTCCAGCAGTTAGCAATATTTTAAAAAATATACATCCAGATATTTTAAAAATATACCCACCTGCCGATGCTATAAGCGTGCGTGAAGCTACAGCTAAACTATTAAATATAAACCCTGAAGAAGTAATTGTTGGCAACGGTAGCGATGACATTTTAACAATGGTACACCGATTAAGTTTAGAACAAGGGACAAACTCTTGTGCTATGGCTCCTACATATACTCTGTATAGAACACTGGCCAAATTACAAGGGGCAGAACTTAATGAGCTAGATTTTGCACCTGATTATAAAATCAGTCAGGAGTTTTTACAAAACAATGCGCCTTTAAAATTATTACCAAACCCCAACGCGCCTACAGGAACTTTAATTAACAAAGAGGATATTAAAAAACTATGTGAACTTAGCCAAGGTATTGTAGTCATTGATGAAGCATATATCGACTTTGCTCCAGACAATGCCAGTGCTGTGGATTTAATTAATCAATATTCAAATTTATTAATTTGTCGCACCTTATCCAAATCATACTCATTAGCTGGGTTGCGTTTAGGCTTGGGTATTGCCAATGCAGAATTAATATCTCAAATGCATAAAATTAGAGATAGTTATAATGTAGATATTATATCGCAATTAATAGCAACAGAAGCTTTAAACGATAGCGCTTGGATGAAAACAAATGCTAAAAAAATTATAAAAACACGTATGTTTTTAGATGAAGAACTCACTAAAAGAAATTGGCAAACAATTAAATCGCACACAAATTTTATCTTCTGCCAACCACCCAAAAACATATCGGCCAACCTTGTATATAAGCACTTAAAAAGTCAAAATATTTTGGTTAGGCATTTTAAAGATAATAATATCAAAAATTTTATCCGTATTTCTATCGGCAGCGATGATGAATGTCGCAGTTTACTTACCGCCATAGATAGTCTATAAATCTGGAGTTGTAACCATGAATAACAAAGCCTACTTTGGTGATTTTGGTGGACAATTTGTCCCTGAAACCCTAATGACTGCACTTACTGAATTAGAAAATTCTTTTAATGACGCTTGGAAAGATGCAAACTTTAAAAAAGAATTTAATACCATATTACAAGAATATGCCTCTCGCCCTTCGTTATTATATAAAGCAGAAAAATTAAGCAAAAACTGGGGAGCCGAGGTATACTTAAAACGCGAAGACCTAAATCATACTGGAGCTCATAAAATCAACAATACCCTAGGGCAAATTTTACTTGCCAAACGAATGGGCAAGAAAAAAATCATAGCCGAAACAGGGGCTGGACAACACGGCGTAGCCACAGCAACAGTATGTGCTTTATTTAATATGCAATGCACTATCTATATGGGTAAAGAAGACACAGAAAGACAGGCTTTAAATGTGTTTCGTATGGAATTAATGGGCGCTAAAGTTGTACCTGTTACCAGTGGTTCTATGACATTAAAAGATGCCTGTAGCGAAGCTTTACGCGCATGGGTTGCCAACGTCAAAGACACTTACTATATATTAGGCTCTGTTACTGGACCTCACCCATATCCAAAAATGGTACGTGAATTTCAAACAGTAATAGGCAAAGAAACCAAAAAACAAATTAAAAAAGTCGAAGGGCGTTTGCCAGATGCTATTATAGCCTGTGTAGGTGGTGGCTCAAATGCGATGGGAATATTTCATCCTTTTATTAAAGATACAAATGTAGAACTTATCGGAGTAGAAGCCGCTGGTTTTGGTATTAAAACTGGCAAACATGCCGCCAGTTTAAAACACGGTAAAAAAGGTGTATTTCAAGGAGCTTTAGCCTATGTTTTACAAGACGCAAATGGTCAAATCACTCCTGCGCATTCTATTTCTGCAGGCTTAGATTATCCTGGCAGTGGACCTGAACACAGTTTTTTAGCACATAACAAACGGGCGCGTTACGAGTCTATCCGCGATGACGAAGCTGTTGCTGCTTTTTGTGAAGTAAGTAAACTAGAGGGGATTATTCCTGCCCTTGAAAGTTCTCATGCTTTGGCATACGCTAAAAAATATTGTCGTAAAAACAAAGGCAAATTAATAGTTGTTAATTTATCTGGACGTGGCGACAAAGATGTTGAACAAATAAAAACATATTTAGAAAATCAAAATCATAAAAAATAATGACTTTATGATAACTATTTTAGACAAAAATAATGTTTAATATTATCTTGTCTAAAATAGTTATTTATATTAAAAATATTAACTTTATATACCAAACCCCATTATTGGTACCGTTAATTTTATTAGCTAGTTTAATTTTTTTTAAAGATGCCACCAAAGACATACAATATATAGACTCACAATACGAACATCTTATATCTAACAAAGCTACTGTTGCATCTACCGAATCAATACATCCTAAACAATTTTATAATAAAAAAACTTACAAGCATCAAGTTGTTATAACCAATCAACATAAACTAAATTATAATTTAATTTGGTATAGTCATTCACCAACACCATTAACCTTGCCCGGATATATATTACATTATTCTGGACAATATATCCCGCTATATCCCAATGCCAATAATTTTGGGTTTAATTATCGTCAATATTTATTACGCCGTAATATTAATGCCATTGTTAAAACTAAAATAAAAAATATCCAAATACTAAAAAGAGAACCTAATATATTAGGCACTCTTGAACATATAAGGTATAAATTTCAAAACTTATTGTTTCATAAAATGCCCATCAAAGAAGCATCTGTCATCAATGCTTTGCTAACGGGCAATCGCAATTTTATTGACGAACAAACCAAAAACATTTTTATCAATACTGGCACAGCGCATTTATTGGCAATTAGCGGATTGCACTTGGCCCTAATAGCCAGCTTACTCTATTGGTTATTAGGTTGGATATTACCATACTATAAACATCGCATACCAATTGTAATATGCGTGATTATCGTATTGATGGCATTTAGCGGCTCGCATCCGCCTGTTGTTAGAGCTGGCCTAATGGTTATATTAGTTGCCCTAGCATTTTTAGTTAAACGGCCTGTACAATTTTTTAATATTTTATGCGCCTCATTAATTATAACTTTATTAATTTGGCCTTATCAATTATTTAACACTGGACTGTACTTAAGCTATGGTGCTGTCATGGGGATTGTATTAAGTATAAATTATTATAACCCTTCATCATTTTTTGGGCGTTTAATGGTGGTCTCAACCAGTGCTTGGCTTTGGACAATGCCTATAATTTTATTTACATTTAATAGCTTTCAAATTTTTAGTCCCATTTGCAATTTAGTCATCGTGCCAATTTTTAGTGTTTTTTTAACTATTGAAATTGTATTAATTATCATTGCCCTATGCACAGGATTTACTTGGGCTTGGTATTTAATTGCCAAAGTCTGCACCTTATTTTTATTATTAGTGCATAACATTAATCATATATTGCCACCATCTATCTTTTTACCACCACCAAATGCTATATTGGTAGTTAGTTTTTTATTGGGGATTTTATTATTTTTACAGCATTATAAAAAAGGCATAATAATTAGTCTGATAAGTGTCTTAATTTACTTACCTTGGGGCTTGGGGTTTTTAAGCTCTTCAGCAAATCAAATTATATTTTTAAATGTCGGCGTAGGCGATAGCACACTATTAACCAGCAATAAAAAAATTGCTGTTATCGATTGTGGAGGGTTTAAAAATGCTACGCAAAATGCATTATTACATCGTGGCTTTACAGAAATAGAATATTTATTTTTAACCCATAGTGATATGGATCATATAAAAAATATAAAACAATTAATGCAAAATTTTAAAATAAAAACATTAGTATTACCTAGAGCTATTTTAAAAACATCTTTAATCAAATATATTATTAAAAAATCACCAAAAACTATTTATGTATCTGAAAATGATTTATTAAATTTTGAAAAATTTAAAATACGCATTTTAAATCCACCATATAAAATAAAGCATAAAATTACTAATAATAACGAAAACAATTATTCTATCGCCATGTTAATTAGTCATAAAAATAAACCTTTAATATTTTTAGGTGGTGATATTGAAACTAAAAGCAAAAAACGTTTATTAAATAAATACGCTTTATTATTACATAAAATTAAAATATTTAAAGCTCCTCATCACGGACGCAATTCAATACGTGATAAGTTTTTTATTCGCAAAATCAAACCAAAAAATATTATTATTAATGGAATCACCAATAAAAAAATGAATACATATTTAATAATGTTTAACCATAATAATATTATTAATACACGTTTTACTGGTGAAACTGATATAAACTTATAATTAATATTTATAAATTCTATCCACACGATTGCCTAGGGAACAAATAATTTCATATTCGTGGGTTTGTTTTAAACACGCCCAGTCACTGACTGTAATCTCATCGCCCAAACATATTACCTCATCTGAGACTTTGGCGTGAGGCACATTGCTTAAATCAATTATAGTATAATCCATAGTAACTCGCCCCAATACCTTACAGGCCTTTCCATGCACCATAACATAACCCTTTTGCGATAAAGCCAATGGCAAACCATCAGCATACCCTAAAGATATTGTACCTAATCTTGTTGACTTAGTTAATGTATCACTACAGCCATAACTAATACTTGTGCCTGCTGGCAAAGTTTTAATTGCAATTAAACGTGATTTTAAAGTAATAACAGATTGTATATTAACTCGTTGACGACCTTGCATATCATATACACCATATAAATTAATACCTGTACGCACTAAATTAAAAGGAGCTTCAATGGATTGAGATATATTATTAATACCATCGCTATTGGCGATATGAAAATTTAAAGTAGTGCCTAATTGTTTTTTTAACCAGCCATGAATGGCACTTAAGTTTCTAATTTGTTTTTTAGAAAATTCTAAATCCTCATTGGCATTTGGAAAATGCGAATAAACACCCTCTATTTTTAAATGAGGCAATTTTAAAATTTCTTCCAACTCAATATATGCACGTTGCCACCACAATCCCAATCGCCCCATACCTGTATCAATTAAAATCTCGCACTGTGCAGAAATACCTAACTTTAAAGCAACATCAGAAATTGCCCTTGCCGTTTCTAATGAAGATAATGGTAAAATGATATGCTTTTTAATTGCAAGTTCAATTTCATACGGAGTTACATCTCCTAATACTTGAACCCGTTTTGCATTAATTTTATATAAAGCTAACGCCTCGTTCACATTTGCCACACCAAAAGTATCTGCGCCAACCATTTGTAAAGCTTTACAAATTGGCTTCATACCCAAACCATACGCATTAGCTTTTAAAACTGGCATCACCTGTTTAGAACCTACAAAATCCTTAATAGCTTGATAATTAGATTGAATTTTTTTTAAATCAATTTCAAGCCAAGCTCTATATGATTTATCAATAATTATTTTAGACATTCTAACAGTATGCGTTTTGATACTTGATATTGCAATAGCTTTAAGCCTATCTATAATACCAATTTTACCCAAAAGAGAAAATATGCCTGAGACAATTAATATTGATGCTTTAAAAGCTGACGAAGCGAGCCTTCGCGCCCGTTACCAAAAATTTAAAAATATGGGTCTAAGGTTAGATATGACCCGTGGTAAACCAGCCCCTGAACAATTAGACTTAGCTAATGATATGATTAATATTTTAAGTGCTAAAGACTATAAAGATATTAATGGCGTAGACTGTCGCAATTACGGTGGATTAGATGGCCTTGCAGAAGCCAAAAAATTATTTGCCGATTTTTTAGAAGTCAACACAGATGAGATTATCATAGGTGGTAATGCCAGCTTAAATATTATGCATGATATTATAGTGCGCGCAATTACCCACGGCACTTGTGATTCTGATACACCTTGGGGTAAATTAAATAAAATTAAATTTTTATGTCCTGCGCCAGGATATGATAGACATTTTGCTATTTGCGAACATTTTGGTATAGAAATGATTACTATTGGCTTAGAAGACAATGGCGATCCTAAAATGGATGAAGTCCAAAAATTAGTTGCCAATGACGACAGTATAAAAGGTATGTGGTTTGTGCCTAAATATGGCAACCCCACTGGCTTATCTGTTAGTGATGCCACCGTAGATAAATTAGCATCTATGCCAACGGCAGCTAAAGATTTTAGAATTATGTGGGATAATGCCTATACAGTACACCATCTAAATGACAACCACGATAAAATCAAAAATTTATTAGAAGCTTGTAAAGCTAATGGCAATGACAATCGTGCTTTTATCATAGGCTCTACTTCTAAAGTTAGTTTTGCTGGAGCAGGTGTTTCTATGGTTGGTTGTTCGCAAGCAAATATCGCTTGGTTAAAATCACATCTATCCATACAAACCATTGGTCCTGACAAATTAAATCAACTGCGTCATATTAAATTCTTTAAAAATATGGATGGTATAAAAGCGCATATGCAAAAACATGCGGCAATTATTAAACCCAAATTTGAAAAAGTTTTAGAAATATTAGAAAACGAACTAGGCAAAAAAAACATTGCCAAATGGTCTAATCCAAATGGTGGTTATTTTATTAATTTTGATGTACCAAATAATTGTGCTAAAAAAGTAGTGGCAATGGCAAGTGAGGCAGGCGTTAAACTAACTGGGGCTGGGGCAACTTTTCCATATAAAAAAGACCCAAATGATTGCAACATCCGTATAGCACCAACATTACCGTCTATTACAGAAATTGCACAAGCAATGGAAATTGTGGCAATTTGTGTTCAAATTGCCGCTATAGAAAACTTATAAAAACTACACAATAGCCATAGCCTTAGGTTATGGCTATTGTTTTATTTAAAAAATCTACCAATGCTTCTTGAGTATTAAAAATATGGTGTGGGTTTGCTGATTTTAAATGATTAAAAGGTTGATATCCCCATGTTACACCTATGGCTTGAACATCAGCCTGTAAGGCATGTTTAATATCACTGGTAGCATCACCTATCATAAAAATGCTATTAGCGTTAATTGACATATCTTTTTGTAATTTTTTTAATTTATCTGCTTTATTGCCAGCTGTTTCTTCACCTAAAACTTGAGTAAAATATTTATTAATGCCTTTACGATTTAAAGTAGGTTTTACAACTGATTCATGATTGGCCGTAATAATAACTAATGTAGCTATTTTGCTTAACCTTTTTAATGTTTGTTCAATACCCGCAAATAAATCCACCTTATCTGTTGTGTTGTCCAAATAAGCCATAGTTTTATATACAAAATCTTTGTGTAAATGTTTTGGCATTTTAATTTGATGGGCTAAGGCTTCAAAACTCATTGTCGGTAAATATTGTAAATCTGTTACACAAGGCAATTTAGAGTATTTTATCTGCTCACACGCATAACAGGCAGCTTTAATATTATGCTCGGCAGAATCTAACAAGACTCCATCGTAATCAAAGGCAACAACTGCTTGTCCAATCATATATTCTCACATTTATAGATAAAAAAAGCTCTGTGCATATTACACAGAGCCTTTGTATTTTAAAACATATAAAAATATGCGTTAATTATTAAGCAGTGATATGTTGAATCAAATCAACTACTTTATTTGAATAACCCCATTCGTTGTCATACCAAGATACTAACTTAACGAAATTATCATTTAAAGCGATACCAGCTTTGGCATCAAACACTGAAGTAAGTTCTTCACCAACAAAGTCAGTAGAAACAACTGCGTCTTCTGTGTAACCCATAACACCTTTTAAATCGCCTTCAGAAGCTTCTTTAATAGCAGCACAGATTTCATCATAAGATGCGCCTTTTTCTATGCGACAAGTCAAATCAACAACTGAAACGTCAGGTGTTGGAACGCGAAAAGCCATACCAGTTAATTTGCCATTAAGAGCAGGTATAACCTTACCTACTGCTTTAGCTGCACCTGTTGAACTTGGGATAATATTTGCACCAGCACCACGACCTCCGCGCCAGTCTTTCATAGAAGGACCGTCAACAGTTTTTTGAGTGGCAGTAGTAGCGTGTACGGTAGTCATAAGACCTTCAACGATACCAAATTTATCATTGATAACTTTAGCCAAAGGAGCTAAACAATTAGTTGTACAAGAAGCATTAGATACGATTTCTTGTCCTGCATATTCTTTATGATTAACACCCATTACAAACATAGGAGTAGAATCTTTTGAAGGTGCAGACATAACTACTTTTTTAGCACCAGCAGCAATGTGCTTACGTGCTGTTTCGTCAGTTAAGAAAAGTCCTGTTGATTCAACAACAACTTCTGCACCAACATCGCCCCATTTTAAATCTTCTGGATTACGTTCTGCAGTTACACGAATAGATTGACCATTTACAACTAAGTTGCCATCTACTACTTCAACAGAACCATCAAAACGACCGTGAGTTGAATCATAACGCAACATATAGCTCATATAATCAACGTCAATAAGATCATTGATGCCTACAACTTCAACACCTTCACGTTTAACAGCAGCGCGAAATACCAAACGACCGATACGACCAAATCCATTAATACCAATTTTTACTGTCATAATTTTCCTTTATTTTAAACAGAAAACATAAAAAATACTTAATTTTTTGAACTCAATACTTTATAAATACCATTAAAAATGTCAAGATATTTCACCTGAATGTTTTATTTCAAACTAATTTAAAGGCCAATATGAGCACAAACACACCCAAAAACACACAAATATGGCTACCTTTTACTCAAATGAGTGAAATAACCAAAAATCCCCCTATCGAAATAAAAAAAGCTAAGGGCGCTTGGCTATACGACAATAATAACAACAAATATTTAGACGCAGTTGCATCTTGGTGGGTATCCGCGCTGGGGCATAACAATCCCAAAATTGCTAAAGCCATAGGCGAACAAGCCAAAAAATTAGATCAAGTTATTTTTGCAAATTGCACCCATACAGGCGCACAAGAAGTAGCCAAAAAAGTATTAAATTTGTTGCCAAATAAATTACAAAAAGTCTTTTTTAGCGACAATGGCTCCACTGCTGTAGAAGTGAGCTTAAAACTAGCTTTACAATATCATCATCAAACTGGCAACCCACAAAAAACTAAAATTATGTCATTAAATGATGCCTACCACGGAGACACCATAGGAGCTATGAGCGTAAGTGGCACCGAGCATTTTTTTGCACCCTACAAACCAATGTTATTTAAATCGCCAAAAATTAAAAATTGGAATAAACTAGAACAAACAATCATTAAACACGCACACAAAACTGCTGCTATTATTGTTGAACCGCTAATTCAAGCGGCAGGCGGTATGAAAATTTATCACATAAAACACCTGCAACAATTAGCAAAATTATGCAAAAAACACAATGTTTTAGTCATATATGATGAAATAGCCACTGGCTTTGGCAGAACAGGCACAATGTTTGCCATGGATCAAATTGGCACCTCCAATTTATACGCTCCAGATATGGTATGCCTATCCAAAGGCTTAACAGGCGGAACAGTAGCCATGTCGATTACCGCTTGTAGCAATAAAATTTATAAAGCTTTTTTGGGGCCATACTCTGCTAATAAAACGTTTTTTCATGGTCATTCGTATACCGCTAATCCAATAGCCTGTGCGGCTAGTATTGCCACATTAGACATATTTGCCAACCAAAATATAATAAAAAATATGCAAAAAAATATGCAATACTTTAATGATTGCGCACAAAAATTTGCCAAAAATTTACCTTTAAAAAACTTTCGTGCCTTAGGCTGGGTAGCCGCTTGGGACATAGATGATGTACGTAAATCACAAAAACAAAGATTAAGTCCTATAATCACAAAAACCGCACTCAAATACGGATTGCTAATTAGGCCATTAGGTAATGTGCTTTATTTTTGGCCACCAATTACATTAACTAAAACCGAAATTGATTTTATGTTTAACACCACAAAAAAAGTGTTAAACGAAATAATGATTTAATATGCAATAAAGCCTGTTAGTAATAATAAAAAACTTTATACTGCCATTTTTATTAAAATTTAACAAAGAGAGAATTATGGAAACTGTTGATGATATCACAATGAATTACGAAGAAGACGGTCTTTTAAAAGTTAAAGAACTTAAAAAAGAAGTCTTAACCAAAGGTGCATGGGCAACTGTAATGTTTACATTTCAAGAGTGGAGCAATAAAGACGAAGATTACGGCCCTGTTAAAGCTACTATTCGCCGTTATCAAAAACGAGATGGCAGTTATAGACAAAAATCTAAATTTAATATCACTAATGGCAAACAAGCTCGCCAAATTATCAAAACATTAGATAGCTGGTTTCCTGAAGAAGAAACTAACTAAAACCACCAAACCCGCTTACGATATTGATTGTAAGCGGGAAAATTTTTTATTAACTTCAACTCTTCCCTGCTAGCACGGTAAGATTGGCATAAAACAAACGTCAAAAATATAAACATATTAAAAAAACTAAAACGATATAAACCTATACCTAAAGCACCAAAAAACGAACCAATATACATGGGATGACGCATAAACCTATAAATGCCTTTTGTTACTAACTCACGTGCCTCAGTCATAATAGAAAAACTGCGTCTAAGATAAAAAACACCGACTATTTGGATTGACAAGCCAATAATCAATAACAAAACACACAAACTTTGTAACTGTGGCTGGGTTACAGGTGCTGGCTTAAAGCTATACGGGCTCAATGCAAAAGGCAACATTGCAGTACCTAATGGGTAAATAGTCTGCCAAAAACCAACAGCCCTATCTACAGCTTTTAACCTAGTAATATAAGCAATAATAAATAGCAAAAATTGAGTGTTTTCTAAATACCATAATAAAGGCATAGAATAACTGTGCAAATAACCGAAACGGTAATAAATCCAATAAGTAAAAAATAAGCCACCTATTATGCGCCCTATCAAATCCCACCGACTAAGCCAGTTAAATGGTATGGCCAATATATTAAATAACTTATCTAACATTTTAAACGTTTAAAAGTTAAATATACCTAACCAACCTATAGTCTACTAATTTTTAATATAACGCAATACACCACCTGCAGTAGTAAAGCCTGCACCAAAAGTAGTCATAACAATATTATCCCCATGCTTTATGCGATTAGTATCAAATGCCTCACGCAGAGCAATACCCACCGAAGCACTAGAGGTATTTCCATATTTTTCTAAATTAATAAATACCTTATCACTACTTAACTTTAATTTTTTACCTACAGACTTAATAATGCGTATATTAGCTTGGTGCGGTATCAAAAGCGAAATATCATCTAAGCCTAGACCACTTTCTTCTAAAACAGCTTTAGATATACCTGACATAGAATTGACCGCATGCTTATACACCGCTTGTCCATCCATAGTTATATATTGTAAACGTTTATCAATTACATCTTGCGATGCTGGATTTCTGGACCCACAGCCAGGTATTTTTAATAAGTCTGCACAATTGCCATCAGAACTTAATTTAAGCCCCACCACATCAAAACCATCTTTATCAGTATCCATCTCTAATACAAATGTAGCGGCACCATCACCAAATAAAATGCAAGTATTTCTATCTGTAAAGTCAGAAAATTTAGTTAAAGTATCCACACCTACAACCAAGGCTTTACGATATGCACCTGCTCTTAACATATTATTGGCAACCTCTAAGGCATACATCATACCACTGCAAGCAGCAGAAACATCCAAACATACAGCAGTGGTAGGCACACCTAATTTAGCTTGCAAAATACATCCTGTAGAAGGAAACAACATATCTGGACTTGTAGTGCCAACCACAATTAAATCAATATCATCGGCACACAACCCTGCATCATTTAATGCATTTGTCGCGCTAATCAAAGCTAAATCACTTGATGCTTGCTCTTGGCTTGATATATGCCTTTCC
This sequence comes from Planctomycetota bacterium, assembly GCA_027063065.1. Classification (GTDB taxonomy): domain Bacteria; phylum Planctomycetota; class JAMOSO01; order JAMOSO01; family JAMOSO01; genus JAMOSO01. The sequence continues at coordinate 27,721 of JAMOSO010000001.1, forward strand.
TGTATACCCGTTCGGGATACAATCCACTCGTCATTTGTATCAACCATTTGTTCTAAATCTTGATTAGTAAGCACCTTATCCGGTACATAACAACCAAATCCCGTTATTCTTGCAATTTTCACAGTATCTCCAGAAGCTATATTTATAACATAAAAACTATTTATAATATCACTATATCGCTAATATTTCAATTATCCTAAAAAATATTCATCACACTTCACTTAAAATCAAATTTACAAAATAGGCACCCAATAACATTGGATATTATTAGGCATAAATTGCAATAGTTTATTTAATGCTTCTGCATTGGATATTTTAACAGCATATAAATTTGCCGATATAAATTTATCTTGCATCATTATTGGTGATTGAATAAACACATTTGCCATATTCCATACAGATCCAATTTGATGATGAACCTTCTCGACAGAATTAGATATCAAAATATCATTTATAAAAAACAATAAAGGAAAAGACACCTCCTCAGCACATCTAAAACGCATTAAAGACAAACTAATAAAATTATAATTATCTATAAAATTAGATGTCACTGGCACAGACTTATCCACCGTAAAAACAATCTCATTGCCTGTACTAAATTGAAATAATGATATCGAGGCTACACTACCATGTGCATTCACTAAAGTAATAGGCAACGATTTTTTAAAATTAACCATCAATGCTTTTGTATTATTTATTATCAAATCATTATGACCATAAAAATTAGCACATTTACCATCGTGAACAGGTATTAAATGATAGCTTAATTGCTTTTGGTTTTTTTGATTAATTATATTAATAATTTTCTTATAGTCCGCTTGTAATGCCCACTTATGCTCTAATACAGAAACATTAATAAATTGATACAGCAAAATAACTAAAGATAAAGCCTCAAACACATATTTTATCTTCCCATCTAAATTAAAAATAAAAATATATAATAAATACACAGTAATTGGCACAATATATATGTATACTCTTGCGGGTCCAAAATGCGACATAAGTGCCACAACTATAGCAACCCATAATACTCCCACAAAATAAAATGCAACAAATCTTGTTTTAACACTTATCGCACTCATTAAGACCAAAACAACTATAGGTAAACCTATAACAGATTTAAGTATTAATATTCCATTAGTTATCAATAAAGAAAAATCCGTTACAACACTTTGTTGCTGAGCTAAAAATAAAATATGTCGATAGAAATACACTACCACTAAAATTATAAAACACGGCAAAATAACATCTAACCATTTACCTTGTTTTTGTTTAACTTCCGCTACATATATATAGCCCAAAATTGGCACAATAAACAAAAATGCAACCAATAAGGTTAACTGTGATAGTAAGGTTAATAAGCACAACACCACTGTTCTTTTATTACAGGCTTGATATGTTAATAATAGTAAAAACAAACAGACCTCTAAAACAACATAAGAATAAGGCCTAGCCATATGAGAATAATGCACTAATATTGGTGATGTAATACAAAATAAAGCCACACATATAGAATAAACATTATGCTTTGTTCTGCGCCAAAAGGCATAATACATAACCAAAGGGGTAACACAACCAGCTAAAAAATTAGGAAATCTATACCAAAACTCTTGATGGACACCTTGCATAAACCACAAACGATTAAACGCATGAGTTAAAGGTGGATAATTAGAAAAAATATCCGAAAATAATATTCCAAAAAAAGATGAATCTGGATAGTCTTGCAATGGCCAGATTTCATCATACTCTAAGCCTCTAAACATTCCAGAAATACGCACCATAAATGATATGCACAATAACAATAAATATATAACAAATGTATGCTTTGTGAACAGTGTTTGAAGTTTAGCTAACATCAATATTTTAGTATAAGATTGGCTAATGCCTGTTGTTTTTTTGTTAATATCGATTTGTAACGTTTATTTAGTTGAGCGATATGCGCATGGGCCTCTTGATGATTACCCAAAAACAAACTGGCTTGGGCGATGCCCAAAATTACATCAGGACGTGTATCACCTTTTTTTAAAAATTGTTTATATAAATTATAAGCATATTGCCATCTATGTAAGCGTAAACTTGTTTTAGCTAAAAAGTATTTTAAAGGCTCGTTAAATTTTTCTAACTCTGTTTGATATATTTTATCTAACAATTGGTTTGCTTTGTTATTATTTTTAGTAAACAATGCCACTTTTAACAACCCTACCCAACCTTGCGAACTGTACGGGTATAATTCTGCGTGTTTTACATAAGCTTTTATAGCCTTATTAACATATCCGTACTTTAAATTAGTATCAGCTATTAACATATCAGTAGCTTTTGGCTTATCAGCACATTTAAGCAAATTGATAATCAAATCTTGCGGATAAGTACGTGCCACCATAATTTTAATAAATAATTGTTGTGATTTAGTAAAGTGCAATAGAAGCTTGTTTATATCATCAGATTGCGCTACTAGACTAGCTATTGAATCTCTGTAAAAATAATCGTGATAATCTCGAAACATTTCTGTTAACAATGGCACCAGCCTTGCAGATAAATTTTGCGTATTTAAACCCATTTGTGGAACAATTTTTGAAATATTAACATAATGAGGTGAAATTTGCTCTAATTCATTTGCTATACTTAAAGCTTGGCTTTCTTGATGAAGCTGTCGATAAAGCCCAAATAAACGCCACCGTAAAAAAGATTCTTTGTGTAAAGAATTTAATTTATTTTTAGATAACTCTAACGATTTAACTGCCTGTTGTAATTTACCTAAGGAAGCCAAATTTTGCCCTTGATAATAATGATAATGTGCTACTCCAGAGCGAATAACCAAATATATACATAAACAAATCACAGGTATTAAAATTAATTGCTTTAATTTAACATACCTAATATTAACAACAAAATTACCACCTACTATACTTAATAAAATGGCATAATTAGTCCAAAAAACTATAGGAAAAAACTCATAACGCATAGCCCCACTTAAGCCTATAGAAAATACCCACGCCAAATGTATTAAACAAATAGGAATAGCCGTTTTTACAGGATGCCGATAAAACAAAAATAATGGCAATAAAATAATTGCTAAAAAAACACTTAGACCAACTATGCCTAAAGAGCCTAACAACTGGGCGTATTCATTATGAGCTGTATTTAAAATTAAACCAAAACCAGGTAATAAATACCAATCTGCTGGGGCAAAACTATTAAATAAGCCAATATAACTACCAGCACCATGACCTAATAAAGGTGCGTTTTTACATAAACTTAAAGCTGTTTGGATAGTAGTATACCTAACTGCCTGAGACACGCGTAAATAATTTAAAACACTCTCATTTAAAGATAACAAAACAGCAAAAACAATTAGCAATAATAAAATAATATAAAAAATGTTTTTTTTATGCCTAGTTATATATGCTAATGCAAAAATAATACTAGAAAGCACAAACGCTAACGATGAGGATTGACTACGACATTTAGCAAATGCAAAAGATAAAACTAAAAGTGCAACCACATAAAGCACATATTGAATTTTAGAAGTATTGATATTTTTTATATTATATAATTGAAAGACAACACAGATTATCGGCGCAATTAAATAAGCCCCAAAAATATTAGGATTACCCAATGGCCACATTAAACGGTTTAAATTATGATAATATAAAAAGCCTAACCCCATTAACGCCGTCAATACACCACCTAAAATAATAGCGTAAATGATATGCTTAATATTGATAGCAGAAAATTTTAATACACTAACTATTGCTATCCATAAACCAATAAATAGCAAATCGACAGACCTATGCCAAGATGCCAAAGCAATCTCGCTGTAAAATACAGAATAAATGTTTAGTAAAGCAAATATAAAAAAACCAATACTTAGAGCATTTATTTTACGACTATGCAACAAAGAGCCGGTAGCTACAATCACTAAACATTGAAACACCAATTGCTTTACATATATATAACTATATAAATCAACAAGTATAAACGATGGAATTAACGCAAAAATAAAAAGAATATTGGGCATTTATAAATTGTAACCAAAAAAAAACGGCGAGCAACAAAGGCTCGCCGTTTTAATAATATTTAAATTTAAATATTAATTAGTTTCACCTGGAGAGAAAAATTTATCCGCTCCAATCATTGTAGCATCTGTAGGTGCCGCACTAGATGCAGCAGAAGTATCTATATCTTCTTTAATATCAGTAACTTTTTTAACTGAAGCATCTGTTTTTAAGACATGAAAATATTCATTACCTTCACCCCAAAATGATGGATAATCAGAAATATGAACTGTAGTTTTAATATTTACAGAAGCAGCTAAAGTTAAAGTATTTAATGCATAATTAGAATTGATGACTTTTGTAGGAGCTGTGACACTGTCTAACTCAGGAACTTTTAAAGCACCACGTTGAGGCGATTCAAAAGTTTTTACAGATAAGTTTTGATCATTCATTAAACATGCAAATGCTTGACCTACGCCATTGTCGCTAGCATCAACATTAGCTTTAGCCGCTTCTAAACCAGGAAACACATCTTTGTTATCCATAGTGTACATAGCCATTGAACTTGCCATTGCTTTAAGATTTGACATAGATTTAACAGCATTGGCTTTTTCTTTTGCCTTGCCAAGTGATGGCAATAACATTGAAGCCAAGATTGCGATAATCGAAATTACAACTAGCAATTCGATAAGGGTGAAGCCTTTTAGTAGTTTTTTCATACTACCTCCTAAAAAAAAGAAAAAAGTGTAAATAAAACATATACCACATATCTGATATTGTCAATACATAATTTAAAATATAGTATGCTCTATCGTACAAGTTAAGGCTGTGTTCCTTCTGTGGCAAATAATCCCGTGCCTATCAATAACGAATCTGACACCTTATTAGTGCTTACACCTACGCCAATTTCATCCATATTTACAATTTTTTTTACAGAAGCATCGCTATATAAAGCATGAAAATAAGATGAGCCTGCTTCCCAAAAACTAGGCCTGTCCATTATATGAATGGTAGTCGACAAATTTATCCCCTTAGATAATGTATTTGTATTAAATACATAACTAATATTAGTAATAGAAGTAATTGGATCATTACCAACAACTACGGGACGTTTTAAGCGTGCCTTTTGAGGACACTCTAATACATCATTGCTTAAATCTTGATCATTTAATAAAACCCTAAATGCATCATCCACATCTGAAGATGCTGTAGTATTAGCCTTAGCTGTAGTTAAACCAGGATAAATGTCATTATGATCCATTAAATACATAGATACTGCACTATCTAAAGCCTTTAAATTGGACATTGATTTGGATGCATTAGCCTTTTCTTTAGCTTTAGTCAAAGAAGGCAATAACATAGACGCCAAAATGGCAATGATAGAAATCACCACCAACAACTCTATCAAAGTAAATTTTTTAATTAACAAACGTTTCATACCAACCACTAGTTTTAAAATCGGGCACAACTATAATAAAAAATATTTCACATTCAATTAAAAGTATAAATAAAAGTATTTAAATAGCAGTTGACAAATTTATATTCCACCTTAAATTAATACTGCTTTTAAAATCACTATTTGGAGAGGTCTATGTTTGCAACTTTATGCGCTATTACATTACATGGGGTAGATGCTATCGAGGTGGCTGTTGAGCTTGACGCGAGCAATGGGATGCCTTCATTTCAAATTGGCGGATTAGGTGATTCTGCAATCAAAGAAAGCAAACAAAGGGTGATTTCTGCTATTAAAAATTCTGGATATAAAATACCACCCAGACGCATTACAGTAAATTTAGCACCAGCAGATTTAAAAAAAGAAGGCACTTGCTATGATTTGGCCATTGCTATTGGATTATTAATAGCGACTAATCAGATTGAAATATTAATAAAAGGCAAATTTTTGATATTAGGCGAATTGTCATTAGACGGTAAATTACGTCCAGTATCTGGTATTTTACCCGCAGCTATTATGGCTAAAAAACAACAATATGATGGATTAATTCTGCCTAAAGAAAATCAATCTGAAGCAAGCGTTGTAGAAGATATCAAAATAATTGGAGTCAATAATTTGCTAGAAGCAATTAAATTTTTATCTAATGAATTTATACCCAACACAACAGAAATACATAATATTATACCAAACAACGAAAACTACCCTGTAGATTTTAGTGATATTAAAGGACAAGAAGGTGTTAAACGTGCATTAACAATTGCAGCAGCTGGAGGGCATAATTTAATTTGTATAGGCCCTCCTGGATCAGGCAAAACAATGTCTGCTAGAGCCATACCATCTATTTTGCCAAGCTTAAGTAAACCAGAAATGCTAGAAACCAGTAAAATTTATTCTGTGGCTGGATTACTACCCACTAATTATCCATTAATACATACTAGGCCATTTAGAGCCCCACATCACTCAATATCAGAAGCCGGCCTAGTCGGTGGCGGTAGCAATCCTATGCCAGGAGAAGTAAGTTTGTCACATAATGGCGTATTATTTTTAGATGAACTAACCGAATTTAATCTGCGTACATTAGAATCATTACGCCAACCGCTAGAAGATAAAAAAATTACCATATCAAGAGCTAAACGGACTGTAACATTTCCATCAAATACTATGCTATTAGCCGCCATGAATCCATGTCCTTGTGGTTTTTACGGTTCTAATTCCAATAGCTGTACCTGTACAAGCAATCAAATACAAAAATATCTGAGTAAAGTATCAGGGCCTTTGCTTGATCGTATTGATATGCACATAGAAGCCCCTCCTGTAAACAAAACTGATTTATTAAGCAATACTAAATCAGAAACATCGGCATCAATAAAAATTAAAGTAGAAAATGCCAGAAATGTGCAATTAAAACGATTTCAGAACCAATCTAATATGCAAATACATAGTTGTTATTCTAATTCGGATATGAATCCTCGTCAAATTAAACAATTTTGCTTATTAAATACACAAAATACTAAATTAATGGAAAAAATGTTTGATAATTTAAACTTTTCGGCGCGTTCATACAATAAAGTCTTAAAAATAGCACGTACTATAGCCGATTTAGACGATTCAAAAAATATAGAACAAAATCATTTATTAGAAGCCATTCAATATAGAACTCTAGACAGAAAATATTGGGGTTAACAATATTCAATCTAAAAAGTCTTTAATTAGTACGAAATAATCCCATTATAGCCTAAAAAAATAAATTTATAGTTATACACCGCCTATCAATCCAAATTATCGGCAAAAATACTTGACCTAAGCGATTTATCTGATTTAATCATCAGACGAGATTGATTGACTGCCAAAATTGTATTGTAAAAAAACCGATTTAAACGATGGGTTTTACCGATGATTAAGATTTAATTACAAGATGTTTATGATTGAGTTTTACTTTGTAATAATACTTAAATTCAATAATGGCAATAGTTTATCAAAAATCAATGAAATATATCAGCGTTCCTGTTATAGTAATAGTATTAGTAGTTAAAAGAGGTAATAGTAACTATTCTTTTTTTATAAAATAAATATGAATAAAAAACAATTAACATTTATGGATAATATTAATACTAATGGCCGTAAAGAGCCATTAACTATTATTAAAGCTAATAATTTAGAAAATAGCACTATAACTTTTGATGAAATTTTACTAGGTCAAACTTCGATTGTAGCTCCGGAAGGCGCTGTACTTGAAAGACGTGTCAATCCTGATACATCACAAGAATATTTAGTTAAACGATTTAACCATGTAGTTGGAACACATAATGGTGATTTAAGATCAGTTGAAATAGAAATAGAAACACTACCCAGTCAGGGCTTAACAGACTATTTTGATGATAAAGTATTATTAACTCTACATTCTTTAGCTTTAGAAAAAGACTCTTATGAGTATTACACAAATATTTCAGAAATTTGCGCCGCTAGAGATTGGCCTTTAAATGGTGAATATATTGCTAAAGTACGCAAAAGCTTAGAAAAACTAGAAGGTACTTCTATTGCCAGTGATCAATTTGTTGATCCTGATACTAACGAATCAATTAAACAAAGAATAAATTTATTATCTCGTTATGTGCGTTTTAAAGACGAACAGCGTTCAACATCAATCAAAAAAGACGGTATTTTATATGATGATGAAATTAAATTTAAAAAAGATTTTTTAATTGAGATAAATCAATTTTTTTTTAAGAGTTTGCAAAAACAAAAAATAAAACTTGATATTAAGGTTTTAAATTCATTTAGAAATAAAACAGTTGAAAAATTATATCGCTTTTTAAATACAATGTTTCAATTAAAATCAGAAATTGAAATAAATCTAACAGATTTATGTGAAACTTTAGGCATTACTGTGCCTAAGTATATTTCTAATATAAAACGTAATATTTATGTACGTTATATCAAAGAAATAGAAAAAAATAATATAATCAAACCTTTTGATATTAAAACTAATTATTATAAACATAATAAAATTTGGCGTGTGAAATTTGAACGTGGTGAATTTTACGAGTCTCTTGAAGATAGATGGGCAATGAAACCAGCTTTATTTAATATTTTTAATTATTTGCACGCCGAATTAAAATTTAAAAAACATGAAGCTCATACTTTGATGGGTAAATATGCCAATGAGCTTATTCAAGAAAATATCAATTATTTGCGTTTATCATTAGAAATTACTCCAAATGTGATTAGATATCCAAAAGCTTGGATGAAAAAATCATTAGAAAACAATTGGGATCATAGTTTAAATTTACAAATCTTAAGAGAGTTAAAACACAGTAAAACACCATTAACACAATATCAGCAATCTTGGGAAAAACGTGATTTTAATGAAGAAGAAAAACAAGCATTTGAACGTTGTACTATTAAATTTAAAATACCAGAAAACATAGTTATTCCTTGGATTAAAACCCATGCTAATTTTGATTATATCAAACAATTAGATAAGGTTTTTGATTTATTAAAACCTGAAGAACAAAAATATGATTATTTAGCTACTATGATTAGACATCGAGACTCCAGAGTTTGGCGTATAACAATACCTGGCAGTGAGCAAGAACAAGTTGCCAATCGTATACAAAAACAGAAATATCAATCTTTGTTTGCTAATGAAATTGTAATTGAACCAGATGACATAGAAACATCAGATAATATCACACCTGTCGCCCCTCCTATGCCCAATATATTAAATTTAATGGACGCCTTAAAACAACATTTAGGAGAAGAATATAATAAATTGTTTAATGAAACATATATGGCTGCGGAACCTGTTTTAGTTTTAGGTGGCATTGATAGCCCAGAGGCAATTAGAGATGCAATTTTAATTCAGATGCAGAAAACATATTTGCCAAATTTTATTACGCAAAATGATTAAACGGGTTGGTATTTTTAGCTCAACAAGAGCTGATTATAGTTATTTGAAACCTGTTGCCAAAGCTTTGCAACAATTAAAAATAAAAGTGGTTTTTTTTATTACTGGATTACATTTACGTCAAGATCGAGGCAATAGTATTAAATATATCCAATCAGATGGTTTTGTTTTTTATACTATTACCAATCAGTTGCATACTGATGAGGCAATTAATCAAGCTGGTATAAATGGCGATATATTAAAACAATTGCCGATGTTATTGTCAGAAAAGAAAATACAATTTCTTTTATTATTAGGTGATAGAAGCGAAATATTAACCGCGGCTTTATCGGCTATGCACATTAATGTTGCCATTGGACATATCCATGGTGGTGATTTGTCTTATGGAGGCGGTATTGATGATAGTATTCGTCATGCCGTTACAAAGTTAGCTCATGTGCATTTTCCTGCTAGTAACGATAGTGCTAGACGTTTATTGAGGTTGCAAGAAGCACCATGGAGGATTATAAAAGCAGGTGAAACAAGTTTAGAAAATATTAAGCAATCTGATAATACATTTTTACAACGGTTTAATTTACCTCAACCCTATGCCGTATTATTGCAACACGGCGAGGCATTACAGGCTGATAAGTCTGTAGAGCAGTTTAAAAGTGTATATACTGCCCTGTGTAGTTTTGATTTACATAAGGTTGTGATTTTGCCTAATGATGATCCTGGTGCAAAAAAAATGATTGCATTTATAAAAAGTCAATCCAAGACATCTGCAACAACCGTTTTTAACACCCTTGCCACCGCCGATTTTTTTGATTTACTTAAAAATAGTAAATTTTTAATTGGCAATAGTTCTTCGGCTATAATTGAAGCACCCTATTTGGGCGTGCCAGCCATTAATTTAGGTATTCGCCAACAAGGGCGTAAAACTTATGTGTCTACATTACACGGTGATTTTAACACAGCAAATATAGTTGAGCTTATTGCCGAGGTTTTGACAAATAGGCACAAGCTTAAAACTCGTGCTGTTGCCAAACGTTTATCTAATCGACCATTGGCAAGTAAAATTATTGCTCAACATATTAAAAGTTTACGATTAGATAAATCGTTTTTTCAAAAAGTTATGTCTTAATTAAATAATCTAAAATTTGATTCATTATTATATTTAATTGCTGATAATCTTTGGCGTTAGCATTTAAGATTTGTGCTTTGCTTTGGATATATGGGTTGTCAATTAATTCATTAGCACAGTGTTGGCATATATCACTAGCTGAAGTTGGTGTCGTCTCTAAGTGAAATTGTAAGGCAATAATTGATGATGAAATTTGAAATGCCTGATTTTTGCAGATATGACTACTAGCTAATAGAGTGGCGTTTGTAGGTAAATCAAATGTTTCGCCATGCCAATGAAATGCTTGAAAATTTTCAGGAAATTGAAAAGCAGTTGTTTTGTGTGGGTGGGCAGTTACAGGAAACCAACCAATTTCTTTGTATTGACCTTGATATACATTTGCTTTCATCACGTTAGCTATTAATTGAGCTCCTAAACAAACCCCTAAAATAATTTTATTTTTTTTAATAGCGTTCAATATAAATTGTTTTTCTTCTTTGAGCCATGGATAATCGGTTTCGTCATAAATACTCATGGGTCCACCCATAATTATTAAAAAGTCAACATCGTCTAAATTTGGCAATTTTTGATTGTTATAAAGATGGGTATAGCTAATGCTATGCCCGTCTTTATTTAAATAATTTTCAATACTGCCAAGTCCCTCAAAGGCTATATGTTTTAAGCAATGTACACGCATATTATTTATTATTCATATTCCAAAGGATGTTTTGCCCCTGTCCCATCATGGTTTTGGGCAGTTGACCGTTCCATCTTTGTGCACGGATATAATCTACCAATGTTTTTGATTGTTGTAGTGCTTGGGCTTTTTTGCGCATTGCTTCGGCTTCGGCAGCGCCTTTTAGTTTGATTGCTTCGGCTTCGGCAATGGCTTCTATTTTGATGGAATAAGCTTTGCCGTCTGCAGTTGCCATGGTTGCTTCGCGTTTGGCGTTAGCTGTATTTACAGCACGTTGTGCTTCTAGTTTTTGACGTTCTAGGCGATGCATTTCAGCTGCGGCAAGGTTTTTTTCAGTTTGTTTGGTTTCGATAGATTGAATATATTTTTGTGGCAGTCCTAAATCCTCAAGTTGGGCAGAATCAAGTTTGACGGGATAATCTGCCATTGCCTGTTGTAGCTCTTCCTCTATTTGTGTAATTACTTTGTTTCTGTTTTGTATGATTTCTTCTGCTTTATAATGAGCCAAAGCATCTTTGGCAGCAGAGCGTAATTTAGGGTCTAAAATTCTAGTTTCAAATTGATCTAATCCTCCATAGCTTTTAAATAATTCAAATGCTAAATCTCGTTGAACAGTCCAGTTAATAGACACTTTGGCTGTGATAGGCATTTGTTCGTGAGTGGATGCGCTTAGTTTTTCTAAATTTTTACGTGTTCTAATTTCTAAAATCACTACAGAGTCAACTAAAGGGATTTTCATATGTAGCCCGGGGTTTACTTGTTTGGTTGCTTCTCCAAATCTTTTGACAATACCCACATGCCCTTCTTGCACAGTGAATAAACTTTGGAAGATTAAAATTGCCAGTATGATAATTATTAAAAAGCTAATAGACGCGCCTTTGCCTTTATGGGCTATCACTTGAAAATCAGGCATATTATTTTGAACAGTCATTTGTTTCTCCTTAAAAAAATTTTGTCTTAGATTACAGCTTTGCAAGCTTAATGCAAGGTGCATTCGGTACGGGTAAAGCAAGCCCTGTTTGATATGACGTAAGTTTGCTCTTGAGGTTAGTTGGGTATTTTAATCGATACAAATAGTAGTTGGATGTAAACTTGAAACTTTAAAAAACAGTATAAGATAGAGTATGGCTGTTGTTTAAAGTTATTTGGTTTTGCAATTAAGGTTATAGTCCAACGCGTTGGACAGTGGGTTTCACGTGAAACTTTGTCCAACGCGTTGGACTAAAGTTTGCATGTTGCCGAGCTTGAGCTTATAATCTTAAATATGTATTCTAAAAAAATAACGTTTATTAATCAAAAAGGTGGTGTAGGTAAAACTACATTATGTGTTAATGTTGCCGCTGATTTAGCTATGCGTAATTATAAGGTTTTATTGGTTGATACTGATCCGCAAGCTAATGCTACTACTGTTGTGCATGAAGCTCCAGAAGGGGCGCCAACTATTGCAGATGTGATGTTGGGTGATGTGAGTGCTGCCGATGCGGTGGTAACTGCACGCAAAAACTTAGATTTATTACCTTCTGGTGAAAATATGTGGAATTATTCATTTCAGGTAGTGCAACAAAATTTAGGTGATTTGCTAGGCCGTTTTCGTGAGGTTATTGATTCGGTTGATAAAGATTATGATTTTATTATTTTTGATACAAATCCATATCCTGCTACTTTATGTATATTGGCTTTGGCTTTTTCTCAGCATAGTATTACGCCAATGTTTCCAGAGCCTTTTGCATGGGATGGGTATTCGACTTTATCGGGTTTAATTAATGATATTCGCAAGGATTTTAATCCAGACATACAACCTTTGGGTATCGTGGTAAATAACTTTAATGGATCAAAAAATATACATAAGGAAGTTTGCATGGCATTGTTTGAATCTGTTCCAGATGAAGTTTTTAAATCGGTCATTAGAACAAATAGTAACTTATGTAAGATGGGAAATGAATTAAAAACTATTTTCGAAATAGAGTCTCCCAGCGGTAAAGGAAATAAGGATTTTTCGGCTTTGACGGATGAAATGTTAGATAAACTGTGTATGCCGATACGTAAAATGGATGATGATATAATTAAAGCCCTGCAAAATTAGGAGGTTTAGTGGCTGATTTTTCTGAAATAACCAAACAATTTAAAGAGAGTCAATCAGGCAAAAACAAACCAGCTCAGGGGCGTATTGCCGCTAAAGTGGCAAAGTTTAAACAGGATAAAATTGCTTCTGAATTTAAATTGGTTGAACTTAGTTCTATTGCACCCGATCCTAATCAGCCTAGGCGTATTAAGGATACCAAGAGTCGTGATTTAAAGTCCTTAGCTAAAACAATTAAAGAAAAAGGTGTTTTAGAACCTTTGCTTGTGCGTGAAACAGCAACAGGGTTTTTGTTAGTAGCTGGTGAAAGGCGTTATTGGGCTAGCCATATAGCTAAATTACGTGCTGTGCCTGTTAGGGTTGTGCATCTTAATAGCCAAGAAATAGCCGAGGTACAATTAATTGAAAATATTCAGCGTAAGGATTTAAATCCATTAGAGCGTGCGAGAGGGTTAAAAAATATTGCCGATTCTGGAGGTAGCACAAAAGATATTTATAAACGAGTAGCAATTTCTCGCTCTTTATATTATGCGTTACTTTCTTTATTAAATTTACCAGAAGAAATACAGGATAAAATAGATCAAAGCTATGCTAACGAAAATGAGGGTATACCCCTTAGAGAATTAATTGAATTGGCAAAGATTAAAGACATTAATAAATTAAAATCAGCTTTTGAAGATTTAGATAGTGGCACTAGTTTAATAGAAGAACGACAAAAAAATAATCCTAAAGCATCAACTATTGCTAAAAATAAAGTTAAAGATTTTCAAAGAGTCTCTAATAAACAAGGGGTTGAAATATTATTGCGTATTCCAGCAGAGATGAAACCAAATGAGCTAGATTTAGAAGATATTGATGCGTTGTGGCAAGAGGTGTTAAATAAATTATGATTATAAAATGGTGTAAAAATATTAAATCTTTAATTGTTTTGTTGCTAATAAGTAACGTGGCACTGGCACAAGATTTTCCTAGTAAAAACTGGCATGAATCAGTTGATGAACTTGCGTCAACAAATGCAATAAAGGGGGGGGCTTTATCGATATTTGCAGGTCAAAGTCCAAAAAGTTTTAATTATTATTTAGATACTAATTCATTGACGGCACAAATTTTTGGTTTTATGTTTGAAACTCTCTTAGGTGCTAACTCTGTTACTATGCACGATGAACCAAATATTGCATCTAAATGGCAAATAAGCCCTGATAAGCTTACTTTTAAGTTTTGGATTGACCCCGCCGCAAAGTGGAGTGATGGACAACCCATTACTGCTAGTGATGTATTATTTACTTATGATACTATCTTAAATCCAAAAAATATGACAGGCCCACATAAGGTTGGCTTGGAAAGGTTTAAAAGGCCAGTAATTATCAATGATAGTCAGATTGTCTTTACAGCAAAAACTATTCATTGGTCAAACTTATCAGTATTAGGTGGTTTACAAATTTTGCCCAAGCATATATTGGCAAATAAGGATTTTAATAAAATTAATTTTGAGTTTCCCGTAGTGTCTGGCCCTTATAAATTGGGCACACATAATGAAACCATTAGTTTAACGATGGAACGTAATCAACAGTGGTGGGCTCAAAACAAAATGAGTAATCGTTATAAATATAATTTTGATAAATTGATATTTAAATTTTATGCTGATCGCAATAATGCTTTTGAAGCTTTTAAGAAGGGTGATATCGACTTATTTGCTGTATATACAGCAAAGCGTTGGGTTAAAGATGCTGTCGGCAAGAGTTTTGATAAAAATTGGATTATAAAACAACGCATATATAATTTTAAACCAGTTGGGTTTCAGGGCTTTGCAATGAATATGCGTAGAGAACCGTTTAATAATTTAAAGCTTAGAAAGGCTTTGTCTTTGTTGTTAAATCGTGAAAAGATGAATACACAATTGATGTATTCGCAATATTTTATGTTAAATTCTTATTATCCTGATATTTATGATTTGAAACATAAAAATTCCAACAAAAAAATCGTCTTTAATAAAAGTTTGGCGAGAAAATTATTAAAAGAAGCTGGTTGGGTGGTTAATCCAGCGACTGGATTACAAGAAAAGGACAAAAAGCCTTTAGTGATTAAGTTTTTAACTAGAGACGCCAGTGCCAATCGTTTTTTAGCGATTTATCGGGAGGACTTAGCCGATGTTGGTATCCAATTAAAAATTATTCAAAAGGATTGGGCTTCATGGGCTAAAGATATGGATTCATATAATTTTGATATGACTTGGGCTGCTTGGGGGGCGGGTATTCGTAAAAATCCCGAGGCAATGTGGCATTCTAAAGAAATTAATCGTCCGTCTGGCATTAATATTACTGGGTTTAAAAATACGCAAGTAGATACGTTAATTAATAAACAAATGGGTATTTTTGATATGGATAAGCGTCATGAAATTTGTCGTCAAATAGATAAAATAGTATATTCGCAATATCCTTATGCGTTACTTTGGATGAATAGTTATACGCGGTTATTGTATTGGAACAAATTTGGCACTCCTAAAACTGTTTTAAGTAAATATGGCGGTGAATCATCAGCGTATGTTTATTGGTGGTTTGATGAAGATAATTTATTAGATTTAAAAGATGCTCAAGCAGATGATGAGGCTTTACCAGATATGCCTTTGGATGTGGTGTTTCCAATGTGCGCTAAAGATACGCTTAGCAATCGTTAGCCAGTAAGAATATTAATTGTTTAATTAATGAATAGATTAGATTATTTATTGCGTAGAATATTTTTAATTATTCCTACATTTTTAGGTATAACTTTTTTATGTTTTAGTATTTGCAGATTTGTACCAGGTGGGCCTGTTGAGCAGGCTTTGGCAAATATGCGAGGTGGCAATAATCCAAATAATGTTACAATGCAAACTCAAATATCACAAGCGCAAATACAGCAGTTGCGCAAGCATTATGGGTTTGATAAGCCATTATTAATTGCATATAAAGATTGGTTATCTGATGGGATTGGTATGAATACGCCAAGTTTTAAATTTCCAAATAAAACGGCTTGGCAGTTAATATCTAGTCGTTTTAATATCTCATTAATTTTTGGCATAACTGGATTTATTTTAACATATTTAATTTGTATTCCATTGGGCATTATAAAAGCTTTAAAAAATGGCGGACGCTTTGATATGTTTTCTAGTTTAATTATATTTGTGGGTTATTCTATACCTAGTTTTGCATTTGGTATGTTGTTAAAAATGTTGTTTTGTGGAACTTCAGATAAGTTTTTTGATTTTTTTCCTGTGGCTGGGTTTACTTCAAGTAACTTTGAACAATTAAGTTGGTATGGTCAATTAGTAGATATTTCTATGCATATGGCGTTGCCAGTATTGTGTTATGTGATTGGCAATTTTGCAGTATTAACCATTTTAATGAAAAATTCTTTATTGGAAGAAATCAGTAAAGAATATATCCGTACGGTTTTAGCAAAAGGGGCTACATTAAACCGTGCGATTTGGTTTCACGCCTTGCGTAATGCTTTAATACCTTTAGCTACAGGTTTAGGATCTATTTTGACGTTGATGTTTTCGGGGGCAGTTTTAATTGAACAAGTATTTGAAATACCCGGAATGGGGCGCTTGTCTTTAGATGCTATAGTTAGCCGTGATTACCCTGTTTTTATGGGTATTTTAGCTTTAACTTCTATTTTAGGATTGCTTGGCCGAGTTCTTTCAGATGTGTTATATATGATTATTGACCCGCGAATAGATTTAGGTAAATAATGATATCTGAATATGCTATCTTATGGCAAAGATTTAAAAAAATTAAACGCGCATATTGGTCGTTATTATTTTTGTCAATTGCGTATTTATTGTCATTGGGTGCCGAAATATTTTGTAGCAATATCCCCTTAACAATGCGATTTGATAATCAGCGTATTTACCCTGTGTTATCACATTATTTTGAATCGTTTTATTATACAGAAGATTATTTTTTACATAATAATCGTCAGACGCGACCTAATTATAAATATATTATTAATTCTCAAGAGTTTAGATCTAATCCTAATAATAGTGTATTAATGCCGTTAATACCTTATGACCCATTAGAAAGTATGAGTGTAGATGCATTAAAAGATATGCAAAATGTAGAAGTACGTTTAGTGCCAACATCGACTAATGCCTCTGTTGATATTAATGGTGCTGGCATTGTTAAACGCTCTAAAGGTTTGCAGTCTATTTTAAGTATCGATGATAGTTTTGTGGTTGGAAAAAAAATTACTGATTTTTTTGATTTCAATGCAGATTTAAAAAATGCAATTGATAATCGTTTTAAAAATAAAAATAGTAATTTATTTTCTTCTGTAATTCACAAACAAGGTATAACAATTGTAATTACCTTACGCAAGTATAGAGCACATTTAAATGCTCCATCTAAATTGCGCTTAAAATTGAAACTAAAACAAGTTAATGCTAAAGAAGTTAAAATGCTGTTTAATGCTAATAAAGAATTAATTAATGCAAAAGGCAAATGGCAACAAATAGAAGCTAAATTTAAAAAGCAGATATTACATGCGGTTGAAATGAGTAAAACCAATAATATTAATCCGTTTATAGTTAATATTAATCATACACGTTTTAGAGTGTATGTAAGACAATTAGGCATTGTTTTTCCTATGGCGCCTAATAAATATCATTGGTTGGGTTTGGATGATACTGGTCGAGATGTTTTTGCCAGAGTGTTGTATGGGTTTAGAACTTCTATGACTTTTGCAATTATTTTAGTTATATTTTCTATGGGTCTGGGGGTTGTAATTGGTGCGATTCAAGGCTATTTTGGTGGAATAATTGATATAGTAGCCCAGCGTTTAACTGAAATTTGGGAGTCATTGCCTTTTTTGTATGTGATGATTTTTATGGGTGCAGTATATGGGCAAAGTTTTATTTTGTTACTATTTTGTTATGCTATTTTTAATTGGATAGGCATTTCATATTATATGCGAGCAGAATTTTTGCGTTTACGTAGTCTACCATTTGTGGAATCTGCAAAAACTTTAGGTTTGCCAACTTGGCGCATAATATTTTTACATATTTTACCAAATGCTCTGGTGCCTATTGTTACTTTTTTTCCGTTTTCATTGGTTTCAGCTATTGGTTCATTGACAGCGTTGGACTATTTAGGTTTTGGTCTACCTGTGCCAACGCCAAGTTGGGGTGAACTATTTAAACAGGCACAAAATGATCCAAGTGCATGGTGGTTAATTTTGTATCCATTTTTAGCGTTATTTGTTGTTATTCTCTTGGGTGTTTTTATTGGCGAAGGCGCTAGAGCTGCTTTTGATCCTAAGCGTGAAAGTAAAGTACAATGACAAAAAAATTGCTTTCTATACATAATTTAACAATTTCATTTCCTTCGTCTAAAGGCAGGGTAGAAGTGGTGAAGGGGTTAAATTTAAATATTAATAAGGGTCAGATAGTTGGCTTGGCTGGCGAGTCAGGATCTGGCAAAAGTGTAACAGCTATGTCAATATTACGCTTAAATCCATCTCCACCAGCTAAGGTAGAAAGCGGCAGTATAAAATTTTTAGGTAGTGATTTGTTAACTATGCCCTTAGGTGATTTGCAAAAATTGCGCGGTCAGGATATTTCAGTTATTTTTCAAGAACCAATGACGGCTTTATCACCTTTGCATAGCATAGGCAGTCAATTGGTAGAAACTTTACAATTACATCAAAATATTAATAAATCAAAAGCATTAAAAATTGCAATGCATTGGTTGCAAAAGGTAGAGATTCCAGATGTAGCAAATAAAATTAAAGCATATCCTTTTGAATTGTCGGGAGGTCAACGTCAGAGGGTTATGATTGCAATGGCTTTAATGTTAGCTCCAAAGTTAATTATTGCCGATGAACCAACCACCGCTTTAGATGTAACGATACAAAAACAGATTTTTAAATTAATGTTAGATTTAAAAAATGCAGACACAGCCATGTTATTTATCACACATGATATGGGGGTAATATGGCAAATGTGCGATAGGGTTGCGGTGATGCAAAATGGTTATGTAGTTGAAGAGGGGGCGGTAAAGCAATTACTTACGCATCCAAAGCACGCATATACACAACAGCTAATCAAATCTGTACCTCGATTAAATACAAACGATAAACATATTAGCCAATCGCCAAAAGAGGTTTTATTGCAAGTGCAAGATTTGCATACTTGGTATCCTATCAAACAAGGTATCTTTGCCAAAACAGTTGATTATGTAAAAGCAGTAAATGGAGTAAGTTTTGATATTAGGCAGGGTGAAACTTTAGCGTTAGTAGGTGAGTCGGGCTGTGGCAAAACTACTTTAGGCAGAACTTTAATGGGTTTAGAGGTGGCTAAAGCAGGTGCCATAAATTTTGCCGAAGTTGATTTATTAAAACACAATTTAAAACATACACGTCAAATGCGTCAATCAATGCAGATGGTTTTTCAAGATCCATATTCTGCGTTAAACCCTAAAATGAGAATTTGTGATATTATTACAGAAGCGCTTGTGGTGCATAATATAATCACAGCAAATCAGCGATGGGTGCGAGCCACAGAGTTGCTTGATGAAGTGGGCTTATCTTCTAAAATTTTAAATCGTTATCCGCATGAATTTTCAGGAGGCCAACGTCAGCGTATATGTATTGCACGGGCGTTAGGTTTAAAGCCTAAATTAATAATTTTGGATGAATCCTTATCAGCTTTGGATGTATCTATACAAGCTAAGGTTATCGAGTTATTACAAGAACTCAAACAACGACATAGGTTATCGTATTTATTTATTTCTCATGATTTAAGTGTAGTATCGCAAATTTCAGATCGCATAGCAGTAATGCAAAAAGGCAAAATTGTTGAAATAGGATTGCCATCACAAATTATTGCTAACCCGCAAAATAGTTATACCCAAACATTAATATCTGCTATTCCAGTTTTAGGTAGTTAAATGATTTTAAAACAATTGCGTATGTTAGGCTTAGTGGCCTGTAGTTTTGTGTTTATAATAGTAAGTGGTGCATAACTGTATGCTGTTACAATATGATTGGTAAAGCCAAAAAAATATACAAAGTGTGGAGAGATAATTGGTAACAATAATTGTTGCAAGTCACAGACTATGCATAAAATGAAGAATAAGTAATAAAAATCTATAATCTATTATGTCAAAAGCTATATTTGTTATTTGCATAACAGATATAGCTTTTATTATGTACGGATAATATGTATTGGGTTTAATGGGTGATAATAGATTTAAGTATATTTGCCTGTATTATTGTTTATTATATATTATTCAGCTATTTAATTTGTTTTGATTAGATAGTTTTAGATCATATTTTCAAAAATGATGGATTAAGTAATGCTTAATAGTGGCAAGGAATAGCAATGAAAATCTCAATAATTTGTCCTGTGCTTAATGGGGAAAAATATATTCAACAAATGTTTGATGGATTTCAAAATCAAGATAGATTTGCATATGAGCTAATTATAATGGATGGCGGTTCTACTGATAATACAGTAAATATTATAAAGCAAAATTTACATTTAGTTGATATCTGGCAGTCTCAAAAGGATGGAGGTCAAGCTATAGCTTTAAATAATGGCTTTCAATTAGCTACTGGTGATATATATACTTGGTTAAATGCAGACGAATCTTATGTGCCAAATATTTTATCAGATATTATTAGTATATTTGAGGAACAAGATTTGGATTTTGTTTATGGGGATAGATTAGTTATAGATGAAAACACAAAAACAGAATATATACGCAAGTGGCCACCTTTGCATCCGTTTGCTCAAATAGTATATAGAGGTATACCTATGCCATCAGAGGCGTCTTTTTGGTGTAAAGAATTACATTTTAAAACAGGGCAATTAAATATTATAGATTATAATCATTTATGTATGGATGATGATTGGTTTTTGAGAATGGCTGGATTTATTAAAAAATGGAAAAAAATAAACCATCCAATTGCTAAATTTGTAGAGCATAACGATAGAAAAACATTAGTGGCAGAGACAAGTGAGGATTTTACAAAAATGGTTTCTCAATTGCGAAGACGTGGCATAGAAGAATATAACATATCAAAGTTGCAGTGGTTTTTAGGAGCATTTATTGCGGCTTGTAAATCACGCTATTATGAAAGGCGTTTAGACCTTCCTAATTTAGATGTTTTCTGGCGTTTTTATCAAACTTGTTTTAATGTCAAACACAAAGCCTAAAAAATTAACGGTTGTCATTCCTACAATGAATATGGGTGGATGTGAAAAAAATCTATCACTTTTGTTGCCAGAATTATCTCATAAATTTGATTGCACTTTGATTTGTCACGAACATAAGCAGTCTTATTCAATCCCCAAAAATATTAAATATGTTTGTTTGAATATAGTTAGAAAAAATTATTTTTTAAATAATATTATTAGAAATATATGCTTAATAAAGCAATTACGCAACTGTATTAAATTAAGCGATCCATCTGTGATTTTATCTTTTTTGGATTTAAATAATGTGCTTGTGTTTGTGGCTACTCGGTTTTTGTCCGTTCCATTAATTTGCGCTGAACATACAATTAATCATAACTTTTTTTTCAAAAATAAAAATTTAATTGGTAAAGCGTGGTTATTAAAAAGTTTGTTACATTTTACATATAATAAAGTTGACGCTTTAATTGTTATTTCTCAAACAATGGCAAAGTATCTGAAAACAGATTTAAATATAATAACAAAGACTAAAATTATTTATAATGGTTTTGATTTGCCAGATATTGCCGATGTAAAAAGACCATTAGAATATAAAGGTATAAAGGGTAAAATTTTGGTTTCTGTCGGCAGGCTTGATGATAATAAAAATCAAATCTATCAACTGAAGTTAATGCAAATATTAAATAAACAAATTTCAGATATACATTTATTTATTTTAGGTGATGGTGAAAATTTTGCTTTATTAAGTAAAAAAATTGTTGAATTAAATTTAGTTGATAATGTTCATTTGTTGGGATGGCAAGTAAATATATATCCTTATATTAAATATGCAGATGCGCTGGTGCACACTTCTTTTTTTGAGTCATTTGGAAATGTAATAGTAGAAGCTTTGGCTTTTGAAACGCCAGTGGTTTGTTCTTTTGTGGATGATGTGCAGATGGAAATTACCAATTCTAAACTGTTGTGCTTAATCAAAAATATAAATACTGATAATATGGTAAGTGAAATTAAATTGGCTTTAAGTATTAAAGAAAATCAAAATAACATAGTTGAATTAAAAAAAGTTGCAAATGAAGTACGTCAAAAGTTTTCAAGTAAAGTTATGATTAAGTCTTACTGTTCCGTAGTTAATAGTGATCAAATATAACATATATTTATGTTAAAATAAAACTATATTCTTCTTTAGAAGGGGAAATATAAAATAATTTATAACCCATTGCTTTTATTGCTTTGATAGCTTTTTTGGTTTTTTTCACACCAATATTTGGGAATCTATGATGAAATTCTATTAGTAATTGTTTTGGGCGGATATTTGTTGATTTTATATCATCTATTACAGAATATTCAGCGCCCTCTATATCCATTTTAAGAATATCAATATGTTGATGATTAAGCGTCTGTAAAATGGTTTTTAATGTTTTTACTGGAACTTGAATAGCTTGTTCTTTAGTATCTTCTTTGTTTAGCATAGTATGAGATATATAATTTGGATTACTTGGCGGGTAAAAAACTGCTGCGCCGTTGAAGTCAGCAATTCCATAATTATGCATAATAAATTGTTTAGGTAATGTTTGTTCATAGATCCATTGAATTGATTTTGGCGTAGGATCAAAGGCGTATATTGTCAAACTGAATTTATGAATTAAAGTTAGGTCAAAAGAAATATCTGTTCCTATGCCAAAAGAATAAACAATCGATTTTTTGTGTAGATATGTTTCTATAATCTCCCATCCTCCATATTCAGAACCAAACCTGTTATGTGTACATTGATAGTTAGGTTTGATAAATAAATGTTGCCCCGTAAGTATATCGGCCAGTTTTTTGAATTGTCTATAAATAATGTGCATGGTTAATTTCTCAAGATTAATTGATAGTGGTTGGTTTATGTAATATTGTTTTATACAGTTCTATGTATTCTCTAGCTACGATATGACTATCAAAATGTTTTTTGATTTGCTGTCTGGCACATAAGCATAATGCATTATAATTTGTATTGTTTAAGATCCATTTAATACCATATGCGAGATCGTCGGAGTCAAATGCTTTAGCTAAATATCCATTTTGTTTATGTATGATTAGATCACTATTGCCACCAATATTAAAAGCTACAACAGGTGTTGCGCATGCAAGGCTTTCCATAATGGTGTTAGATAGATTTTCTTGTAAAGATGGTACAATCATGACGTCTACAGCATTGTATAAAATCATCAGAGACTTATCGTCATATATATTGCCAAGATAATTTATTTTGCAATCTGTTTTTTGTGTAGGCGATATCGGTTTACTGGCTCCAAATACGATAAATTCAGCATTGGAATCTGAGATCTTTTCTAGAGCACGGTTTAGTTTGTTAAATCCTTTTCTTGGATCGCTTGTTGCATTTACAGCGCCAAATAAGATTAATTTTTTATTAGTAGGTAAGCTCCATATTTGTCTGGCTACATTTTTATTAATCCTTTTAAATGTTTTAGTATTAATGGGATTAGGTAAATTGAGATGAGTCTTGTCTTTTAATAAAGAGCTTTTACTTATGCAATTATCTAACCACTTGCTTAAACCTATAAGTGTTATATGGTTAATTAAATTAAAATATTTTTTCTTTTTTAAGAAATTAATATAACTTAGGTCTTTTCTTTTATTACTTTGGAGAATAGGACATGTATGGCATGTTTTTAAATATAGATTACACATATTTGTATAATGGCACCCGCCTGTGAAGGCCCACATATCGTGTAATGACCAGACTATTGGCACATTAATTTTATGCAGATCGGTAATGGATAGCATAGATTGATTAAACCAATGTAGATGCACTATATCTGCGGCACTTTTGTTAATTTTTTTAATTACATATATATTTGATAACCACTCAGAGCTGAATAATGTATATGTTTTTTTATAGCGACTGAGTAAAAATTGTTCTATACGAATCAAAAGAAAACTAATTATTTTATTAAAAGGTGTATTATAGATAGATTCAATGGTTTTGTCATTTTCAGATTTATACTTTACCAACATCTGGCTATTAATGTTAGAGTCTAATAAAGCTTTATGTAAACGTAATGCTGCACGTGCAGCACCGCCGTAATTATCATGAGTATTAACGATTAAAATTTTCATTTTATTATATTTTTTTTATACACTATTCTACTAATTTTATTGATGATTCTAGGAAGTATATTTGTCATGCGCTTTTGTTGGTTAAGATGCCATTTTTTTATTATATTGACTATTTGAGTGTCTTCTACCATTAGATCAATAAATTTTGGATTTGGGTTGTTATTTAGAATTAAATTATCCGTATAATTACTGTCTTGGCAATGAGTTCCACTACCATCATGTCCGATATTACTAAGGTAGCTAATGGTAGGATTTAGGCATAAACCATTTTGTTTAAATATAGTGGCGTACCAAAATATAGCCCAAGTATTAAGTATATGGTTTCGATTATCTAATACTTGATTCCAATGATTAGAGATTCCATCTAAATTAAATTTATGAATATCTTTTTTTGAAAAGTTATTTATTAACTTATCAGGTATTTTTTCAAAGTAACGCCATCTATCACGCCATGTTGCCCATCCACAGCAATTCATCATTCTCCATAAAAACACATCTTGATTATAATTTTTTTGTATTAAATTCGTAGGGTACACCCATGCACTTATATGCCATATTTGTTTTTTATCTATATAAAAATCTAATGCTTTATTCATAAAGTCTAAAAAATAAGGGCTGGTTACTAAATCGTCCTCTAAAACTATCGCGTTACCATATTTGTTTATTATATCTGTGACACCATTTATGATATTATTTGCTAACCCCCAATTTTTATTTCGTTCAATTATGGTAATGGTTTTAAATCCATTTATGGTTTTAAGATAATTTCTTACAAGATTAACATTTGTGCGAGACTTATCATTTTTAGCCCCATCACTATAAATAAAAACCTCACTATTTTCGGCTAGATGATTTTTTTGCAAGGCTTGTATTGTTTGTTGTATGTGTTTAGGTCGGTTATATGTAAATATAATTACAGGAGCTAGTTTGTTAATATTTATCATATATTATACCTTTTATTAAATGTAATAAAGTTCTGGTCATATATTTAAGTCTATTTTTAAAGTTGAATATTTGACAATGGTTATTTAAATCGTCAGCATAAATTCTGTAAATAGTATTTGCATTATATAAATTATAAATATTACCTATTGTAACATCATATTTATAATATTTATTTACCATTGTTTTTATGTAATGATTATGATTGCCATAAGGATATGTGAAAATATCGCATTTAATTTTTAATTTGTTTTCTATGATTTTTTGCGATTCTCTTAATTCAAATTTTATGTTGTTATTATTGAGTGTTATTAAATTTGTATGATTCACACTATGAGAGGCTATTTTAACGTATTTACTATCACTCATTTCTTTTAATTCTGTCCATGTACAAAAAGGGGTGAATTGCAGAGCATGTTTATTATACATTATGTCATCATGTGTGATGCTTAATCTTTTTTGATATTTTACTTCTGTTTGATCAACTATGTATTTTGTAGGTACGGATAAGATAGCTTTTAAATTATATTTTTTTAATAATGGAAATACATAATAATAGAAATCAAAAAAGGCATCATCAAAAACAAGCATAATGCAGTTATTATATTTTGTTTCATTACAAAACACGGGTTGAAAATTTTGTGCAATATATTCAAAATGCTTTTCTATTAATTCTAAATTATTAGAATATTTTTTATTATTTATGTGATGGTACATTAAAGCTAAAAACATAGTGTACTTTATATATGCTCAATAACAAAAATATCAAGACTTATTTGTTTTAAAAAAGATTTTTTACTCTTTTCTTTAAAAGGATATTTACATTTTAAAAAATAATTTTTAATATCTAAATAGTTAGATGCCCATGTAGCATCTGCATCTCCGCCTATACTGATTTTTGGTTTTAAAGGTGTGAATTTCCAAATGGTTGTATTATTGAATAATAATTTTAAGAAGGTCAGAATAGAGCTTATTAAAAATCTATACATTAAGGTGCAATAGTTGCCCGTATTAAATGGTGTTAAGTGTAAGTGGTTATTTTTTAATTTAGATTTGATATAGTAGATATAAGTTCTCGGATTTAAATAATTAGGTGTTCGAATATATAGGATGCCATTTTGGTTTGTTAAGTTCCACAATATATTTAGAAAGTCATGTACATGGTTAACGTGTTCTAGTACATGATTTGATATTACTAAATCAAATTTTTTGTCAGTTAAATTTATGTCATCTATTATAAAAATATTTTTAATCCCCGCTTTTTGTCCTGCCTTAACACTATTGCTATCAATATCTATACCCATTACATTGGGATATCCATTTTTATTAAGAACAGAGACTAAATTGCCTGTGCCACAACCATAGTCTAATATAGAAATATTTTTGTTTTTTATTTGATTGTTCAGAAACGTAATGATGGGTTCAAAATATTTAATATCATGGTTAAGTAATTGCTTAATATAGGCATCGTTAGAATATTTATATTCACTCATTATTTTTACACTTTATAAAAAGAGTATATAAAAACAAGCATTGTGTTAAGTCAAAAAAACTTTTTCTAGTTGGTTTCCATAAAGATAAACTTAAGTATGCGGCTACAAAATATGCAATTAACGTTGCCCATGCTGCTCCTGTAATACCCATCTTTTGAATTAAGATATAATTTAAAATGATATTGAGAAGCATACCTATTGAAGTATTAA
The DNA here is from genome assembly GCA_027063065.1 of Planctomycetota bacterium. Taxonomy (GTDB): domain Bacteria; phylum Planctomycetota; class JAMOSO01; order JAMOSO01; family JAMOSO01; genus JAMOSO01. The sequence goes on from JAMOSO010000001.1 coordinate 54,893, forward strand.
TTGTGGTAAATTGTTGTAAATTTTCGTTTAATAATCGCTTGCTATTTATTACTCCAATAAATACAAATATCGTTGCCCATGTATGTATTTTTAAAACACTAGTAGCTTGATTAAATTTATTGTCATAAAGAAAGCTGATTAAAGTGTCGCCAAAAACAGTCATAATAAGTGAAATGAAAATAGCTATATATATCATTAAGTTATAAAGGTACTGCAGTCTTTCACGGTATAGTTTATTATTTATTTTTTGAGAGTTTATAATGGCTGGAAATAGCGAGGAGCCTATTATCATGGGAATAAAATACCAGCATTCGCTTAATCTAACAGCAACAGCATAATTGCCGACAGCATTATTGCCTAATAATTCTTTTATCATAATTTGATCTATTTTCATATATATTGAAATGACTACTCCACTTATGATTAAGGGCCAACTATCTTTTAATAAATTTAACGCTAAGCATGTCTTAAAGCGCCATTTTATGATAGATTGTTTATGTGTTAAATATAAAGATATAAAACCTATGGATAATAAAAAATTTTCAAAGACAATAATCCAAGCAAAGCATGTAAGAGTCGCGTGGTTCAGTATAAAATATATTTTTAATATAGCAGATATACAAGCCGTGCATATATTTAATAATGCAATATTTTTGCTTTTTACTATAGCTTGAAAATATAAATCTATGACATTAAAACTTTGAAAAATAATAGAACTTGCAATAATAAATATTAATTGATTGGTATATAAATTATTTGAAGTAAAATGTATGCCTATTAATAAAAATAAAAATGTTATTACAAATCCATAGATTTTTAAAATAAAAATAGTCCCTAAAATCTGATCTTTGTTAAGAGGATTTTTAACTATTTCTCTTACAGCAATTCCATCTAATCCTAATGTCGCAATAGTGCTAAAAAGCCCTATAAAGCTTAAGGCATAAGAAAAAAGTCCAAATTTATTTGGACCTAAATATCTAGCAACCCAGACTCCGATAAATAAACTTAATATCATCTTGAAGATTCTTTCGACAAATAACCAAGACGTATTATGAAAATATTGAAGAAATCCTTTTGTAAATATCGTCTTATTTATAGAGTGTAACATATTAATGTTAGATTAAATTTACTACTGTTGTTTTATGACGCTTAGACATACATAAAAAATAAGGATACTTTGTTTGTTTAAGTTTTATGTTAAATGGTGTCATATAATTTTTTCTTATATTTTAGTTTATTCACTAGTTTTTTTAATATGGTATGAGCTTCTTTTACATAACACTTTATTTTTGTTGTCGCCATACAGTTGTTAAATAAGTGTATTATTTTAACGTGTTTGAAATGTTTTAATTGATAATAAGTATGCGATTGAACAGTTGTAGTAGTAGACGATTTGTAACTTTGCATAAGCAAACTATAAAAATTAAATAATAAAAGTAAAGTTATGTATGTCGGTTTTTTAAATATTGAAATATTTTTTGATATTGTTTTGCACAATCTTGCCATGTTATTGGTTTTATATTTGTTGCTGTCGGTTTATTAATTATTGTATTTTTGATGTTAGTTTGAATTTGTTCATCGGTTAAATCTTGGTCTGCCCAACAAAAAGCTGGCAATCCTACCGATAGTGCTTCGCGTATGATATTAGGGTTGCCTTCCCATCTAGATGGTAAAATAAAAATATTTGATTGGCTAAAAAAATGAGGTAAGTTATTTTGACTAACAGGTTGTATAAAAGTTATTTTGTCTTTTAAGGATAGGTTATCTATTAAAGTTAATACGTTTTTATAGTATTGATACTCTTCTATTGCGCCTATTATAGTCCAATGCCAATTGATGTTTGGGGGCAAATCGTTTAAGGATTTAATTAAAATATCAATACCTTTTTGGTGGCAAATTCTGGCAATAGTCAAACCGCTTATTTGGTTGGCTTGAAATTTTTTAAAAGTTATTTTTTTAAATAATGCCGTGTCGATGCCGTTTTCTATAACACAACATTTTGTTTTGTTGATATTTAAAATGTTTTCAGCGTAATTTTGCACATTTTTAGATACGCAAATAAAGTGATTTGGAATATGTTTAGTTAGTTTTTCTAATAAATTTATATGTTTGCGTTTGTCTTCTACGCGTAATGAATTAACTAAATAATATGTATTAGGTAAAAATAAACGGCTTAGGAGGTTAGCATGTATCAACCATGAATTTATTATGTCTGGTTGAAATTTTTGTACAATATGTCTAAGGCGATGTATGCGACAAATATCAAATATGGAGTCTATATTTAATGAGTGAGTTTGTATTTGATGTGATTGTAATTTTTGGGTTAATGGGGTTTTGTTGCCATATAGAGTTATCATTAAAATTGTTGCACCATCATCGGCTAAATTACAGGCGATGTTGGTTAAAGCATGTTCTGCGCCACCGGGGTTTAATTCTGTAATAATAAATAACAACTTCATAAATAGGTGATAATTGATGATATGTTTAGACTGTAAAGTCTATATGCCCATTTGCATCAGGATGTCCTAATATATTGTCAGTTTCAATTTCTTCTTCGTCAATTGTTTGGTCGTCTTTTGGATTTGAATTTTGCATATCTTCTGGGTTGGCATCTCTGTCCATACTTTCTTCGGGCTTGCCAGCTTCTTCAACCTTTTCTTGGTTGATTGCATGCTCTTCTTTCATGTGTTCTGCTACGTGTTCTGCAGATAATTCATGACCACGATTTGTGGCGTCTTGCATTTGTCCTGCCAAGGCAGCTTTAGATACGATACCTTGGACGTTTGTTATACTATAGCTCATCCGACCAAGGTTTTAGCTTATGTCTTAATCTGCTAATTAATTGCGAATGTACTTGGCAGATACGTGATTCTGTAACGCCTAAGACCTCGCCAATTTCTTTCATGGTCAATTCATCATAATAATACATTATTAAAATCATTTGTTCTTGATCAGATAAGTCTTTAATAATTTGTTCGCGTAGTTCTGTTCTGTTTAAATCTAAACTGGGATCGGTTTTGTCCATATTTTCTGCAACTTCAATGCGAGTCATCTCACCGTCTTTATCTATGGTATATTTACCATCTAAAGATAGTAGTTGCTTAATATTGACTTCTCTTTGCAGTTCTTCTAGCTCGTCATCGCTCATACCTAGGTGTTCGGCCAATTCATGGTTTGCTGGTATACGTCCTAGTTGATGTTCTAATTCTTGGTAGGCTTTTTCTAGGTTAGATGATTTATTTCTTAAATTTCTAGGAACCCAATCCATACGGCGGATAGAGTCAATAATTTCACCGCGAATACGTAAACTAGAATATGTTTCAAATTTAATGCCACGTTCTAAATCAAATTTAGTTAAAGCGTCCATTAGACCTATTACACCAATATTATATAAGTCATTAATATCTACATAAGATGGCAATTTAGCTTTTAAGCGTTCAGAAGTGAAACGCACAACAGGCAGGTAATGTTCTACTAACATATTGCGTGTTTCATTGTCTAAATCACGTTTGTAAGCAATCCAAGTTTCTTGTAATGTTTTTTCGTCTAATCTTATGGCCATAATTTTTTACTCTATGAATTTTCCACTTCGTTTTTAACTTCTTCGTTAAGGTTTAAACCTGTTTCGCTCTCAAACATATTGCGACTGATTTCAGATTGTTCTTTACGACGATTTTTTGCATCATTAATAGCCTCACGAAATAGATCTCTCCCAATATTTGAATATATTTTACCAAGAAACAAAAAAATAAGAATAGCAGCAAATGCTCTCATTATCACACTAGTTAATGGTATTGTCTGGTCTACTATACCAATAATAGCCATTAAAACAAAGGCGAACATTGCTAAAAGAATAGTTGTATTGCTAGTTCCCATTATTTAACCCCTGTTTTGCGCAAAAAGTGTGAAAAAAAGCCTTTAATTGATCCTTGTTTTATTTTAGAGCCAGTATTATTTAAATAATAATTAGCTATTTTTTCAATGTTTTTATTTATTTGTGTATTTGGCTCTAACAGCGCAAAAGGTTGTCGCATTTTAACTGCACGCGAAACAGCAAAGTCATAAAGTAAATTGCCACGATGTGTAAGATTTAGTTTTAAAAAGCGTTGGCTTACATGGCATAATTTATTAGCTATACGATTGCCTTCTTGCGGACTTTCAACCATGTTAATTACTATTGACATATTGCTATGCGCCTTTGCGCCAACAACCATTTTTATTAATGCGTAGGCATCAGCTAAGGCGGTTGGTTCTGGCGTGGTAACTACAATAGTTTCATCGGCGGGTGTGATAAAATTCATTACGTTGCTACTTACACCCGCTTGTGTATCTATAATAATATAATCAAAAAAACCTTCTATTTTTGTTAATTGAGAGATTAATTGTTTTTTGGATTCTTCGCTCATATTAACAATATCATGTAATCCCGAGGCACCGGGAATTATCTTTACCCCTCCAGGACTAGTCATAATTATATCTTTTAAGGTTTTATTGCCAGCTATGACATGTCCAATGTTAAACGGGCATCGCATACCGCATAAGATATCTATATTTGCTAGACCTAAATCGGCATCTAGCAATAATACTTTTTTTTTGCCTTTAACTAATGCCAAACTAAAATTGATTGCAAAATTAGATTTGCCGACACCGCCTTTGCCACTAGCTATGGTGATAATACGAGCACTTTTAGTTTGGCCACCCATCATTTCTCGTAGACGCGCAGCCTGATCAGGTGCGGGTGTCATGCAAGAATCATCCTAGCTAATGTACGGGCTTCGCCTTCTTCAATGTCGTCGGGTACGTTTTGACCCGTTGTAAAATAGGATAACTCTGTTTGCACTCTGCCTAAAACATTTAAAACCATACCTAGGTTTACTGCTTCATCTAATTTTGTTAATAAAATACGATCTATATGGCAATAGCTAAAAGAATCTATGATGCGTTCCATTGCTTTTTGATTAGTAGTGGTAGATAAAACAAGATGTACCTCATCTGGTTTAGCTAGTTTTAAAAATTTGGCTAAATCACTCATTTTGTCGTAATCGCGTGGCGAGCGTCCAGCAGTATCAATTAAGATGATATCGCATGCGCTTAACTGTATGATAGCTTCTTGAATTTCTTCAGCACGATTTACAACAATAATGGGCACATCTAATATTGATGCATAATTATGTAATTGATCTACTGCAGAAATACGAAATGTATCTAATGTAATTAGGCCGACTTTGGCTTTTTGTTTTAATTGTAAATTGGCAGCAATTTTAGCTATGCTAGTTGTTTTGCCCACTCCCGTAGGACCAACCATTGCTATGACTTTAGTTTGTCCTTTTTTTAGGGTGATGGGACTGCCTACATTAATTAATTTGGCAATATTATTTAATAGTTTTTCACGTAATAAATCTTTGTCGTGTAAATAATCTTTGCCAACTTCGCGTACTAATCGTTTTACTAGGCCATGGGCTAAGTCTTCGACCACTTCTTGTTCGATTAATTTGACATAAAATTCAGATAATTCATCAGGTATGTCTGCAAATCGATCTTTTCTTTGCATCGCTATTAATTCTTTAAGCATTTTTTTCATTTCGATAACATCATCTTGTACGATGTTGTTTTCTGTTGGCTTAGATTTAACAGTGGGCGATTTGTGTTTAATAGGCGTAGTTTTAGATGTTCTATCGATAATATCTTCTAGCTTAGATTGTGGAGCCTGTGCTAACTGATTATTAATTTTGTTGCGCATTTGCAATTTTTCTAATTGTTGTAAGTTTGGTTTACCACTTAAATAATCACTTTTGGCAGAGTTGTCTTTATTAATGCGTGCTTGTTCTAGAGTTTGACGTGCATATTCTGTCAATAATTTTTGACGTGCTTTAAAAGTAGGGTCAGGACGTGATTCTAAAGGTTTGCTACGTCCCCTTAGTCTTTTTGGTGGTTCTGTAGTAACAGTTACCTCTATCTTAGAACCCATTAATTTATTTAAGGTACGAGTATGTAATAGGGTAATGTCATTGCCCATTTCACGCTTGGCCTTTGCCAATGCTTCATTGTGTGATTTTCCCTTAAATTTTTTGATCACCATTTGGTGTTAATCCTAATTTAATGTTACCATTGCGACTGATTCAACTTCGACTTCACGAACCATTTCATTATACGAAAGAACGACCAAGGATGAAAGAGGTCGTGAGGTCATATGCTTAACTTGTGCACGAATTGTTGCCGCAACTAGTAAAATAGGGATATGTCCTTCTCCTACTATGACTTCTACCTGGGACGCAATGGCATTATTGATCATTTGTACTTGATCGGACGACATTTTTAGATAACTACCATTTTCTGTGCGTTCAATCATATTAAAAATTGTATCTTCTAAAGCTGGGTCTAAAGTTATAACATATAGTTTGCCGTTGTCTTCACGGTATTTAAAACAAATGTCCCTAGCCAAGGTGTTTCTGACATACTCAGTTAAGACTTCAATATCTTTTGTTTTAGATGCCCAATCACCTAAAGTTTCTAATATGCCTTCCATATTGCGAATGGAGACTTTTTCTTCTAATAGGTTTTTAAGCACTTGTTGTAGCTCACCCTTAGTTATTACTCCACCATCTTTTTCTATTACCTCTTCTACTACAGCAGGGGCGTTTTTCTTAACTTCGGTAATTAGTTTACTGACTTCTTCACGTGTTAGCAGTTCAGCACTATAAAGTTTAACTATTTCTGTTATATGGGTAGAAATTACAGATGTTGGATCTACTACTGTATATCCAAGCATTTGAGCTTCATCACGGTGTTCACTTGTTACCCAGATAGCTGGCATTCCAAAAGCGGGCTCTACGGTTTCTATACCATCTACTTTCTTTTCAGCCATACCAGAATCCATTGCCATAAATCTATCGGCGTATATACGTCCGTTTGCCACTTCTGTGCCACGTATATGCACACGGTATGCATCGGCTTCTAATTCCATATTATCCCGTATGCGTATAGGTGGCACTACAATGCCTAAATCGGTTGCCATGGTACGTCTAAGGTTAGTAATGCGATCTAATAAATCTCCACCTTGGCTAGTGTCAACCAATGGTATTAGCCCATATCCTACTTCTAAATCCATAGGATCGACTCGCAATAAACTTTCGATATTTTCTGGCTCGCTAGATTTTGTGGGAGCAGCAGTATCTTTGGCTTTTTTAATGGATTTTTGTTTAATTTCTTCAATAACTGTTTTTTGTAATGCCCAGCTTAAACCAATGAGTCCAATACCTAAAATAATTAGCGGTGGCTTGGGTAAAGGAGTTGCAGCCATCAGTAATAATACTATACCTGTAATACCAGCGGCTCTAGGTCCTGGATTTGTTACAAATTGATTTACCATAGTTGCGCCCATATTGCCACCATCGTTTGAGCGTGTAATTAATAAGCCAGCACCTGTAGAAAGGATTAAAGCAGGTATTTGAGACACTAACCCGTCGCCTATGGTTAGCATAGTATAGACCTTCATCGCTTCAGTCCAATCCATACCATTCATTGCAACACCTATTACAAATCCTCCTAATAAGTTGATGCCTGTAATAATCAAGCCAGCAACAGCATCACCTCTGACAAATTTACTAGCACCATCCATCGACCCATAAAAGTCCATTTCTTGCGTCAATCGTGCGCGCCTACTTTGTGCTTGCGCTTCGTCTATTAATCCTGCATTTAAATCTGCATCGATAGACATTTGTTTACCAGGCATTGCATCTAAGCTAAAACGTGCCGCTACTTCTGTTATACGTGTGGAGCCTTTGGTAATTACTACAAAGTTTATAATTACAAATATCAAAAACATTACAAACCCTACAACGGTGTTGCCACCAGCTACAAAGCTTGAAAACGCATTAATCATACCACCAGCATCAGGAGGGATAGTGCTAGAGCCTAAAATTAAACGTGTTGTGCTAACATTAAGAGATAGCCTAAAGACAGTGTTCATTAATAACATAGCTGGAAAACCAGAAAACTCTAATGGGTCTTTGATATATATGACTCCCATCATTACTAATACTGTAAATCCAATACTAACCGATAGAAAAAAATCAATTATTTCTGGTGCTACAGGCACTATCATTAAGCCAATGGATATGACCATAACCATTGGCACTGCAATATCGGTCCATTTTTTGCTGTTAGTTGTTATGTTTATATATAAATCTTTAACGCTCATGTTATCCTGCTACTTTTTTACCTTGTTGAGCCCATACAACAGACAACACCTCTATTACGGCTTTATATAATTCTGGTGGTATTAATTGTCCTACTTCAATATCTCTAAATAACTGTCGTGCTAATGGCGGGTTAGATTGTATTGGGATATTGTTCTCAATTGCTATTTTGCGTATTTTTTGAGCGATTACATTTCGGCCTTTTGCAACCACAACGGGCGCGATGCTATTGGGCTCATATTTTAAAGCTACTGCATATTCAGTTGGGTTTGTTACTACAACATCAGCTTTGCCAGCATCATTCATCATACCGTTCATTAAAGCTTGGCGAGCCATTTGCATTCGTCTGGCTTTAATTTGTGGATCGCCATCCATCTGCTTCATTTCATCTTTGACTTCTTGTTTACTCATTTTCATATCTTCAAAATATTGCCAACGCTGGTATAAATAATCTACAAACCCTATGGTTAATAAAATTAATGCAATTCTAATACTTACGGTCATAAATAAGTCTGAAATTACCACTAGAGTCTGACCTATACCAAAGTCCATAGATTTTAGTAAATCTGGCAAACCAGCTTCTAATGATATAAATCCAACAACAGCTACCACTATAACTTTTAGTAGTCCCATTAATAGACGCATGATAGCTTTAGTTTTAAATAGTTCTATACCCCAAGTAAATACATTAAATTTAATGTTGCTTGCCTTTGGTATTAATTTGTCGAAACTAAATAAAATGCCAAATTGTAGCCAATGTATGATTATGGCGCCCACTACAGTCAATAATAAAAAAGGCCCTAGCATATAAATCATATACATTAAAGTGTTTAAGCTAATGCTTACAAAATTGCCAACATTTAAACGGGCGTCATCTAACTCACCTAATATTCTACTAGTGTATCCCATTAATGTTTCTAATAATGGCCTGCCTAATACTTTTAAGGAAAGTAATCCAACCAATAAGATAAAAGCAGCTCCTAAATCTTGGCTACGTGGGACATTGCCTTTTTCACGCGATTCTCTAATGCGTTTGTCAGTTGCATCTTCTGTTTTTTCTTGTCCGTCATTTTCAGCCATGCGCGGCGGCCTCGCCCATAATATCTAACAATTCTATTGTGATACCGTTGATAGTGTCTAATAAACGATCAAATCCCATGCTAATGCCAGTAAGCCCAATCATTAGTAATATAATGCCAGTTATGATTTGGGCTGGCATTCCAATAACAAATACATTCATTTGAGGCATTGTACGAGCTAAAAAACCTAATATTACAATCACGATAAATAACGAGCCAACTAATGGTGCTGCAAACATGACGCCTATAGTAAACATATATCCAACTTTTTCGGCAATATATCCTGCCATCATTTCCGAAAATACAAATCCGCCTGGTTTTATAAACTCAAAACTGCGTGCAATGGCCAATACAAACCAGTCTGGTCCACCAATAATAATAAATATGGCTAATAATAAAAAGAAGTACACCTGAGCTATTAAAGATACTTGAGTTTCTGTAAAAGGATCTAACACATTGGCCATAGCTAATCCCATGGAATGTCCGATTAAAAAACCGGCAAATTGAACGCCTATAAAAATAAGATTTGTAGTAAAACCCATTAAAATGCCAATTGATAATTCGGCAAAGGCTGCCATAGTGAGATCTGTAATATCTGTTGGCATTGGCACGTTTGGATTCCAAACGCCAGGAAAAATCATTAATGCAAATAAAAATGCCATCATAGCTTTGGCGCTATTTGGTATGTCTTGACTGCCAAAAAAAGGAGTAAAAAGAAAAAACCCCGAAGTACGTACAATAATCAATAAAAAAAACTCCATTTGCATTAGAGTAAATTGCATTACGTTCACGGTATTTTAGCGCTTTCTACATATTTCATTATTTCGTAAGTGTAATTCATTAATTCTTGCATCATCCAAGGCAAGGTTAAAATTAAGACTATAATTACTAAAGCAATTTTTGGTACAAATGCTAATGTCATTTCTTGTATAGATGTCATAGCTTGGAAAATACCCATAATCACACCTACTACCATAGCTACTATTAACATTGGAGTGCTTACTTTTACGATGACCCATAAAGCCTGGCGTCCTAAGTCTATAGCTTGTTCGGGATCCATTAATAAAAGCTCCTTACAAGCGAGCCTACAATTAAGTTCCATCCATCAACTAGCACAAATAGTAAAATTTTAAAAGGAAACGATACCATTACTGGGGGCAACATCATCATACCCATGGCTAGTAGAATAGAAGCTACCACCATATCTATTACTAGAAAGGGCAAAAATATCATAAACCCCATTATAAAGGCGCGTTTTAATTCGCTTATGACAAATGCAGGTATCAACACTTCTGTTGGCACATCGGCTTTAGTTTTGATGTCTGTAACCCGTGCTATTTTAGCAAAAAGGGCAATGTCCTTTTTGCGTGTATGTTTAAACATAAAAACACGCATAGGTTTAACTGCTTCTTCTAGCATTTTAAATTGTCCGCCTTGACCGGCAAATTCGCCACGCAGATAGGGCTGTATGGCGTTTTGATTCATTACTTTCCAGGTTGGCAACATAATAAGGAATGTTAAAATTAAACCCATTCCCATCAAAACTTGATTGGGTGGCATTTCGTTGGTAGATAACGCTCGGCGTACAAAAGACAATACAATCACTATGCGTAAAAATCCTGTAGTCATTAACAATATGGAAGGTGCTAAAGTTAGGATGGTTAATAATACGATTACCTCTAGCGTATTGGCAACATCTCCGGGCTTGGTGGCTGGTTGGACAAAATTAAAAGTAGGGATAAAACTGGCGTCTTGCGCCATAACGGTGGCAGTCCCAACGATAAACGCAATCAATGTAAATATGAGTAATTTTATGCGAGATATCTTCATGAGAACAAAGGCTCCATTTTAAATTTAAATTTTAATTGCGCAACGAGCCCCCTCGTTATAAACTCAACTTTAATAGGCAACCTATTTTGTTTATTTTTAAACAAAATATATGATATTTATAGCAAATCAAAGGGGGTTGTCAAAAGTGTTTTTGGGTAAAAATTATTATCTACTAAATGTGTGTAAAAATCCAGCAATAAACACTACATCTTGTGCTTGACAACATGTGCCCTTTTTTTGTAACTTTTTACTAAATAATAACTTAGGAAATGCCGATTAATATAATAATCTCAAGGTGCAAGGCAAAAGTGTTTTGGGGTCGTATAAGGAACAAATACTCATAATGGAAGAGTCTACAAACTGGTTGACGGAGCATTTCTCTGCGGTTCTTGGCGTTGCAACTTTAAGTGCTGTAATTATTGGCGTATTGGGTTCAGCTAAATTAGATCCTAAAGCTGATGTGGCATCAAAAGACGCGATTACTATTGATATTTTTGCAAAAGAACAACCTCGTGTTGTGCGTAATATACCAAGAGTTCCAAATGTTGGATGTAAGACTTTTAGAGTTGAGCCTCTTATAAGCAATACCGATGATATAGAAATAGCTTTGACTCCTGTTAAGCAAACCAAATTGGTAAAAAATAAAATTTCTACTATAGATATGGTAGTTGATGTGCAGGCGCAACCTAAGCAGGCTAGAGCTATTAGAAGATATAAAGTGCGTCCCGGAGATACTTTGACTAAAATTTCGCGCAAAGTTTATGGTAGTACCCGTTATTGGAAGCGTATTGCCGAGGCTAATTTAAGTAAAATCGGCAATTATCATCGGCTTAAAATAGGTCAAGTATTAATTATACCATCTAAAAATCGTGTCAGTTATGCCAAGCCTCCACAGTTGTTAGCTTTTGGCGTACATGATGAGACGAACAATAAGTCTAAACAGTTAAATAAATTAACTTCTGCACAGTCACAACGTACGTATACGGTACAAAAAAATGATACGTGGTGGACAATAGCAGGTAAACTTTTAGGCGACCCTACCAAATGGAAAGCACTTAAAAAAGCTAATACATCAGTGAGGGGACGAGTTTTAAATATAGGCACAACTTTACAATATTAATTTATAACTTTAAAATTTAGAGATTATGATTACTAAAATAGATGTTGATTCGGAAGAATTTCAAAAAGAAAAAACTAACACAGAAGCTTTTGTGAAACGTGTTCAAGATAAAAATGGTTGGGTTTCACATCCTGATGACAAAGTTAATGAATCTGTGATAGTTGGTTTAACTCGTAATAAAATTATGTATGGTCTTAGGTATTGCCCTTGTTTTATGGTCGAAGGGCAAACTAAAGAAGAGCGCAAATTAGCTAATAATCGTATTTGTCCATGTAAGCCCGCCCTAGAGTATGAGATTGCTAACGATGGCAGGTGTCATTGTGGGATTTATTGTCAGCCCAATTTTGCTAAAGCTTTAAAGTTAGAAGATGAGGCAGAGGTGGTTGCGCATACCCATTCCCGAGGTTTGTCCAAACAAGAGTGTCAGGCCTTATTAAACGAGGTTAATATAGACAGTGATAATTTAGAGGCGTTGCTAGAGGCGCGTTCAATCGGTTTTGTTGATTTTAATTTAGTTGATGTACGCGAATGGAACGAATGGGTTGCAGAAAGAATTGCAGGTACTGATTATTTAATGCCAACAACATCTTTTTATGAAGTTATTAATGATTTAGATACTCAAAAAGATAAACCTGTAATTGTATATTGTTTTTCTGGTAGTCGTAGTAGGTATTGTCAACGTATTATGAAAGACTTGGGTTTTAAACAGGTGGTTAATTTACGCCGAGGCATCATGTCTTGGCATGGAGCAAAGGAATCGGGCTCTAATTCATAATAGTATTATTAAAACTATTTTAAATTTCGTATTTATACTATGTTAATATGTATGATATTGTAGTTTTAGTTATTGCTTTTATTTGTGATTTAATATGGTCAGATTCTCAACGGTTGCCTCATATTGTTAATTTACTTGGCAATTTACTTACATTTTTTGAATCTAAATTATATGCTCCCAAGAAAGTTAATGGTTTTTTATTAGTTATTATTTTAACTGGTTTAGTGTATGTTGTTACATATATTGTTTTAAATAATATTAATGTGTATTTAAAAATTATTATAGGTTCGTTTATTGCTTTTCAAGTTTTAGCTGGTACAACATTATTAAAAATAGGCTTACAAATTTTTGATTTATTAGAAGGCAATCAACTAATAAAAGCGCGCGAGCAATTGCGTTGGTTAGTTGGCAGAGATACAAATAAGTTAGATGAGCAACAAATTAAACAAGCAACTTTAGAATCTATGGCAGAAAACCTATCTGATGGTATGATTGCGCCGTTGTTTTATTTGATTATCGGTGGTGTGCCAGCAATGTTGTGTTATAAGATGATTAACACCTTGGATTCAAGAATAGGCTATAAAAATGATAAATATTTAAACTTTGGATATGCAGCAGCTAAATTAGACGATATTGCCAATCTTATACCAGCTAGAATTACTGCTGTATTGATGGCGTTAACAGCGAGGTCATTGCTAGCCTTTAAATTTATAGTTCGATATGCTAGTGCACATACTAGCCCTAATGCAGGATATCCAGAGTCAGCTTTAGCGGGTATATTAAATTGTCGTTTTGGTGGATCACATATATATTTTGGTAATATTGTTGAGAAACCATATATTGGCAATAATCCGCGTTTGTTAAATTATCGAGATTTACAAGTTACTATTAAAATCAGTCGATATGTTAGCGTTATATTTGTATTGCTTGGAATAATTTATTTAATGTATTTAAACTAAATTATGTTTTAGGCACTGAATTAAGACTATAATTTAATTGTTATTCTGATAGTTTAAAACAATACATCTGTTAAACAGTAAATCTTTGCAAGGCAAGATTGCAGTATTGAATACTATTAAAAATTATTATAAGTGAGATAATATGCATTCTATTAATACAATAACTTTACCCCATTTAGCATTGGCATTTGTGCCAGTTTTATTTGTGTTAATAATATTATGGCATTGGGGTATTATGTGTAAAAGCTATTTGTATGGCTTATTGCGGATGTTATCTCAGTTATTATTGATAGGTTATGTTTTGGTTTTTATTTTTAAGTCTGAAAACGCTTTAATAATAGTTGGGGTTTTGTCGGTGATGTTATTGTCGTCTAGCTGGATAGCGTTGCGCAGTGTCAATTTGTCCCGCAAAATTTTGTATCCTAAAGCTTTATTGGCTATTTCTATTACAGGTGTTTTGATTTTATGGCTTATTACACAAGGGGTCTTACAGGTAAGTCCTTGGTATTTACCTAGCGTGTTTATCCCTTTAGCGGGCATGATATTTGCCACAGCAATGAATAGTATCAGCCTGTCTGTAGAACGGCTAGAAGCAGAAATTAACCGTGGTGTTGCTTATGAAAAGGCTAGATTGATAGCAATTAAGGCATCTTTAATTCCTATTGTTAATTCATTATTTGCAGTAGGATTGGTTTCTTTGCCGGGTATGATGACGGGGCAAATTTTATCTGGTGTTTCACCATTTATTGCCGCTAGATACCAAATAATGGTTATGTGTATGGTGTTTGCTTCGTCTGGATTGTCGGCACTTATATTTTTGACATTAGTTAAATGTCATTTTAAATTACAAAAATAAGTTTAGTTAGAGTTTAATTTGTCTAATGCAGAAAAGAATTCTGGCAAACCTTTTCTGGTTACAGAGGATATAACTACGCATTTACGATTTGTTTCTTGCGTGATACGGTTGTAACAACTTTGTGCAAATTGGGCATCAACACATTCTGATTTAGTTAAAACTATTAGCTGTGGTTTGTTGGCAAGTGTAGCGCTAAAATTAGCCAATTCATTGTTGATGATATGATATTGTTTAATTATTTCTTCAATATCGTATGGTGTTAAATCTATCAGATGAGCTAAAACCTTAGTGCGTTCAATATGCTTTAAAAAGCCTGTACCCATACCACGTCCAGTTGATGCACCTTCAATTAGTCCAGGTATATCGGCAAGCAATATGGTGTGTCCAGGGGCTAATTCTGCCATACCAAGATGGGGGTGTAGTGTTGTAAATGGGTAGGCGGCAGTTTTAGGATTGGCGTTTGTTACTGTAGACAATAAAGTTGATTTGCCTGCATTTGGAAACCCAACTAAACCGACATCAGCAATTAGTTTGACCTCTAAATGTATTCGTTTGGTAGCTCCATGAGTACCTTTGGTGGTTTCTGTAGGTACTTGGTTGGTAGAAGATACAAAATGTAGATTGCCTAATCCGCCTTTACCACCTTTGGCGGCAATACACTGCATTCCATCTTTGTCTAAATCCATCCAAATGCGTTTAGTTTCTGCATCACGGACGATTGTACCAATAGGTACTTCTACATATAGTTTTTTTCCACTTGCGCCTTGTTTTCGATGTGGACCACCAATTTGTGCATTTTCAGCTCTGTATACGTGTTGTTTGGTAATTTCAAATAGAGAACGGATATTCTCACGGGCAACTATTATGACGCTTCCGCCATCACCACCGTTGCCACCGTCAGGCCCGCCTTTGGCACGATTTTTAGCTTGTGCAAAGCTTAAGCGACCATTGCCACCAGCTCCTCCTATTGCAGTAAATTCAACCTCATCAACAAAAGAAGTGGTGGCCATGGTTTCTTTTTTGTAACTACTATGCAGTAATTACAGCAACGCGACGACGACTTTGGAACTCAACCGTACCTTCTGCAGTTGCATATAGGGTATAGTCTTTGCCCATGCCAACGTTTTTGCCAGGGTGAAATTTAGTTCCACATTGGCGAACGATAGTAGTGCCGGGGGTTACTTTCTGACCACCGAAGCGCTTGACGCCACGGTACTGAGCGTTTGAATCACGACCGTTACTGGTGGATCCCTGTCCTGCTTTATGAGCCATAGGTATTCCTTATTAAAATATATGTTGATTAAGCTTGAATAGACTTAATTTTAATTTGAGTAAATTGGGTACGATGACCTATCTTCTTTTTGTAACCTTTACGCTTTTTAAATTTAAAAGAGTAAATTTTGTTTCCTTTTGTTTCGCCTAAGCATTCAGCTTCAACTTTGGCATTTTCAACGAAAGGTGCACCGATAGAGGCATCACCATCTTTGTCAACTAGCATAATTTGATCAAAACTAATTGACTCGCCAACAGAGGCGTTTTTCATTTTGTCAACGCAAATCACATCACCTTCGGCGACTTTAATTTGGTTGCCACGATCATTAATAATGGCGTACATCACTGTTTCTCCTGTATTTAAATAAAATCCACCCCGTCAAGGCCAGTGAGTGCCCGGGGGTAAAGGGTTAAAGACTATAATGTTTAATTTCGAATTCGTCCAGCTTTTTTTGAAAATCTGTTGTTATTTCTATATGGTGCTTGGTTTTGGTCTCTAAATCTATCAATGCTTGGCGTTTAGAATTTGCAAATTCTAAGGCTCGTCCATTGGCTAGGCTGACCTCAATACGGCTAGGTTTTTTTCGATTGAGACAAATAGCTTTTAAATCGCGTAGCACTTGCGGAAACAGGCTTTGTGCGCCTTTTACTAAGCCTCTGCCATTGCAGGTAGGGCAAGTGTCATGCACGTACTTAGTTAATGAATGTCCTACGCGTTGACGAGTTATCTCCATTACACAAAACTTGCTCATCTCTAATACTCTGGTACGCGCTTTATCTTCTTTGAGCATTTCTACCATTTTGCTGTATACTCTTTTGCGGTTGGCACCTGATTGCATATCAATAAAATCCACAGCAATAATACCGCCTAAATCGCGCATTCTCATTTGTCTGGCTATTTCTTCAGCAGCTTCTAAATCGGTGTGTAAAGCTGTTTCTTCTGTATTTTTACCATGGTGACTTTTGCCAGAGTTGACATCAACAGTCGTCATGGCTTCGGTTGGCTCTATTACTATCGAGCCACCACCTGGCAATGGTACTTCTCTTTGCAAAACGTGTTGAATTTTATCTTCTATTTTGTAGTGATGAAAAATAGGTGTGTTGCCTTTATATCGTTTAATACATTTTAAAAATTCTGGCATGGTATTTTTTATAAATTCGCGAATATGCTTATATGTTTGTTCGTTATCAATTAAAATTTCAGTGATGTCATCTGAAACAATATCGCGTATTGTTCTGATTACAAAGTCAGATTCTTGATAAATAAGCCCAGGAGTGCGAGCTTTAGATACTTTTTTACTTAATAGGCTTTGTAATCGTTGTAAATATTCTACATCGCGTTTTAATTCTTCTTCTGTTGCACCATCACCAGCTGTGCGAACTATAAAACTAACATCTTTGGGTAAATCTATTTCACGCAGGGTTTTTTTTAGACGTTTTCGTTCAGCATCGTCAGATATTTTACGCGATATACCGATTTTATCTTCCATAGCTACAGGCATCATGACTAAGTTGCGTCCTGGTATGCTAACTTCCATAGTGATAGTTGGGCATTTAGAAGAATATTTATCTTTTAATAATTGCACTAAAATAAATTGATTAATTAACGGTATATCACCCTCTATTTTGCCTTTAATAAAATTTGGATTAACTTTATTGTTTAGAACAACATTTTTTTCATGTAAAAATCCTGTTTGTCCATCACCTAAATCTACAAAAGCAGCTTGTAAACCTTTTTCAATATGATTGATACGTCCTAAAACAATATCTCCACGATGTAGGCCTTCGCTTTCTTTATCCCAAAATAAATTAATTAAATTTTCACCTTCAGCTAGTGCTATGCGTGTTTCTTGTGGATCTGTAGCATTAACCACCATGCGTTGCGGAGTTTTTTTAATTGTTTTATTTTGCGTTAGTTTTTTAGGTGTTTTTTTATCAGTTTCTTTTTTAGTTTTATCGATATTTGTTGGGCAAATTTCTGCATCTCTTACAGTGTTTTTGCTGTCGTTAACATTTTTTTTATGTCGTTTACCTCCGCGTGTACCACGTTTACGTTTGTTTTTATCAGTTTTGTTATCGTCTTCTACATTATCGTTGATGATTTCTGTATTTGCCTGTGAAGCGTCTATTGGCTTAATAGGCAATACTGTATCAATCGTGCTAGTTGTTGCAGACTCTTCAATATTGTCTATTTGTGGAGTCGCTTTTTTTTTGGCTATAGCAGTTGCCGCCGAGGCTTTTTTGGTAGCCTTTCTTCTTAATCTTGTCATAAGTCCTTTCAATCGCTGAGATTGAACTGAACCGAATATGTATTATGGTTTATAACGATAGTACTTTTTAGATGGTGTCTTAGATGATGGTGCGCTATTTATTTTTGTACCATTTTGTAAAGTTGGTATAAAATCGGCAGCAGCAGCTGGTTCATCGGGTAACATCTTAGTGTTTGGTAATTCGATTCTTTGTTCGTTTACAGCTTCTTCTTTAAGTTTGTTGATTTCCTTGTTAAATGTTGAACCCTCTTCGCCTGTGATGACAGTAGGGGTTATAAAAATTAATAATTTGCGTTGATTTTTTTGTTTGTCTTCATTTTTAAAGAACCATTTTAAAACAGGTATTTTATTAAGTCCAGGTATGCCGCTGGATTTTTCAATAACCTCGTCAGTTGTTCTGCCACCAATAATGCCTGTATTGCCACTTTTGATAATCATTTTAGTTACAGCAACATTTGTTTTGGTTTGTGGCAATTGTAAGGCACCGTTACCAAAGTCTAACATACCTTGTGGCCCCATGGCTGATTCATAAGGCACTACGGTCATCATCACATCATTAGTTTCTTTTATCACACGAGGTATTACCATAAGCATTGTACCTATATCAAGTGGAGAACTAGATGCCTCAGCAAACGTGGTGGTGGGGACACCACTTTCAGAAATGGTAGTAGTTTGTTCAGCAAAGCGAATAGTTTCACCGATAAAAATAGAGGCACGCTGATTATCTAAGGTTGTAATTCTAGGGCTTTGAGTTACTTTGGTGCTACCAACAGAGTCTAAAAATTGAAAGACAAAGTTTGTTTGGCTAGCATCTAAAGTCATTGGTGTTTTAGCAAAATGATCCCATATATCTTTAAGTCCATTGCCAAATCTAATTGGAAACTTAACATCGGTAATTTTGTCAAAGCCACCACCGATTGCTATGCCATTACTCCAATTTGCTCCAAAGGAATTAATATCATTTACGCTAACATCAACCATTTTGGTATCTATAACAATTTGTGCGGGACGAGTATCTAAGGTGTTAATAATATCTAACATCTTATTAATAACAGTTGGGCTATCTGTGATAATTAAAGCATTGTTTACAGCATCAAAAGAAATATTACCAGTTGGGGATTTGATATTATTTAAAATTCCAAATATAGCAAAGCCACTTGAGGATTCAGAAGACGCATCAGGAGCGCTTAAAGATGCAAATGTTTCGGCCTGAGAAATCATTTTAGCTTCTATTTCTTCTCCCTTGGGTTTGAGGTATTTAAGCTTAACTACTTTAGTTACCATTTGTTTGAGCATTTTTGTAGATGTAGTAATTAAAACAATTTTATTTTCGTTTTCTACCCATCTAAAATCCCCAACTTGCAAAATAACATCAAGAGCTTTTCGCCATGGTACATCGCGTAAATCTAAAGTAATAGTGCCTTTGACATCTGGGTCAATTACAAAGTTCCAACCTATTTTACGGGATATTATTTCGATAACAGTGCGAATATCAGCGTTTTTTAATTGTATAGTGATAGATGGAGGAGTGCTTACAAACCATAATCTATCACTTTGTTTTTGAATTTCTAAACCGTATTGAATGGTGATTAAATCTAATACTTGTTTCCATGGTAGGTTGTTGATACGCAATGAAATAGTTTTGCCAATATCTTCTTTTAAAATTATATTTATTCCTGATTCAATGCTGATTTCATGTAGGACATCACTTAGAGGTCTGTCGGTAAAATCATAGCTCATTGTTCCTACTTTATTATCGGTAATGGTAGCTTGTAAAGATCCAACACTAATAATGCCAATACTGGCTATAATTAATAATATGTTCTTTAGGGAAATCATAATTTATTAAACTCCCTGATTAATGTAATGCCATCTAAATTAAATTCAATTGTGTTTTTGTGAATACGCATAATTTTAACACCTTTGTAAGTTTGCCCTTCTTCTAGAAGATTGGAACTGTCAAGAATTGCTTGTGCCACTCCTCGTGAGTGAATTATACCTGAAATAACAATATTAAGCTTCTCAAATGTTTCTTCGGCATGAATTAGATTTATTTGTTTAATTAAACTGTCATAAACTTTTTTATATTCGTAAGTTATCGCTTCTAAGCCGCGGAGTCTGGTTTTTAGTAGGCTTTGATAAGCAGCATCGGTAGCTTTAAAAGCATCTTTTAATTTACCCTTATCAACCATTGTGTTTATAACGTTCAAATCTTCTTTTAATTTATATAGTATCTCTTTTTGAGTCATTCCTTCAAACATAGCTCGGTATCGATCTGCGGCGTTCATTCCTGCAAATACTTTATGAAATTCCGCAGGAGAAACAAAAGGGCTTCGACGTCCTTTTGATATATAAGTTATTTGAAATTCTGGTTTTTGGGGAGGTTTAGTATTTTTAGATACAGGGATATTAAATAAGCTAAAAGATAATATAGGTATAAGTATTAATTGTATCATATTCTGCTACCTTTAAAGCTATAAGTAACAATGGTCATATTTATATTAAGAATATTTTTAGAACCTTTTTTCATAATCATATTTTCAATACTGGTAAATCGTTGAAGGTGTTCTAAACCACTAATAAATCTAGCAATTTGATGGTATGTTCCATTTAAGACTAATTTAAATTGATGCTTTGTATATGGTCCATTTGAGCGTGTAGCCACTCTGCGTCCAACAAAGGTTTTGCTGGGCGTTAGCACTTTAATAGATATGTCAGTTTGTACTAATAGCTCTTGAATTAATTTTAATGTTTCTTCTACTTCTTTATCGCTAGGTAAAGAATGTTCATAAAAAGCTATTTTATCTTTTAAATTATTAATTTCTTGTTTTAAGCGAGGTATCTTACGAATTTTTACCATCATACTTGCTAAAGTGGCTTCTTCAGCTAATAAAGTTTGTTTGGCAATTTGACGTTTTTTAACAGCTTGATTACAAAAATATCCCATTGTGCTTATTGCTAGCAAGACAATGATAGCTGTAAGCATTAATTTTTTTTGTTCTTTGTTCATTTAATGCCCCCATGAGTAAGGGGGCGTCTTTTAATTTGTTTTTTAGGTTTTAACAAAGTAGTAGTGATTTTGAAATGCGCTTCTTTATCTTTTAAAGTTAAACCAGTAAATGTTGGTAATATAAAATTTTGTGAAAAATAGGGATTGTATTTAAACGATTCAAAAAACTCAGCCACTTTTTTAATTCTGACATCATTAGGAGCTTGAATATTACAGGTCATATCTAATTTAAGAATAGGCGTGCCTTTATTTTTAGCGTTGGGAGTTACTGGTAGGCGTCTACGTAAACTTGTGATAGGTTTTTGTGCGTTTAAGCTTGTAAACCAGATATCGGTAGGACTTAACAAATCACATATTTCGTCTAAAAGTTTTTCAAATGAAATACGCGATTCAATTAAATTTTGGACAGTTGTACGGCGTAATGTAAATTGTTTTTTTTGGGCTTCTAGTTTTAGATATTGACTTAGTTCTACTTGGCGTAGGCTTATTTCTTGCGATGTCGCTACACGCTTGCGTTCTAATTGAGGGATATCAATGGTTGTTATATTAATGTACCACATTCCTAGTCCAGTCATAATTATTACCCCAATAATTATGGTAGCAAATCTTGGTTTGGGCGTATTGTTGGCAGGTTTTAAATCTTTGGGTAATAAATTAATTTCTATCATGCTTTGTTCCTAGCCGCCAAACCTAATGCTAAACAATAGCAAGATCCATATTTTTGAATTATGTCTTTATCTATATTTTCATTAATAGTTAATTTGTCATTTAATAGAGGGTTCCATATATATGCAGTTTTGTTTAGAGCATTGCCTAACATTGTGTCAAAATTTGCATAAAGTGAAGCTCCTCCACTAATAGCTAATGTGTCAACGTGGTTAGAATATTGATTTTCGTAAAAATCTATACACAATTGAATTTCTTGAGATATTTGTGCTAGTACTGGTTCAACAACAGT
>JAMOSO010000002.1 GCA_027063065.1 Planctomycetota bacterium
TTTTATTTTTCCACTTAGTTTGTCTGCAAGTTCAGATGCGACAATTACAGTAGATTATTATCAAAGTGGTGGTGATGCCGATTCATCGGATTTTTCTAATGCTCTTACAGGTACTGTAACATTTGATCCAGGTGTAATTAGTAAAGATATTATCTTTGATATAGTTGATGATGGTTTAGAAGAAGACCCTGAAACATTAACAATTAGTATAACTAATGTCAGTGGAGCTTCAGCTACAATAGTAAATGCTACAGCAAGCGGGTTAATAGACGATTCTGATATACCGTTAGGTATTTCTTTACACCCTGGAGATGGAGCAGAGACTTTAGGTATCGCTAATGTGCCGATTACTTTATATCCGCCTCGATCAATAACAGTTACAGTTGATTGGGCAACAACTGATGATGTTGCAATTTCTCCGTCTGATTATATTTCAGCATCTGGAACAGTAACTTTTGCTCCAGGTGAATCTGAAAAAATGATTGATATTGTTGTAGTAGATACTCCAGATGATATAGAATTGCCAGAAACTTTTAACGTAAGTTTAAGCAATCCAGTAGGTGCATCGTTGGCAAGTTCTACAGCTAGTGTTGCAATTTTTGAGACTGCGATAACTATTAGTGATATAACAGTAGACGAATCAGTAGGTAATGCTGAGTTTGCTGTTACATTTAGTCGTGCAATTAATACAACAGCAACAATTACTTTGGCCACGGTTGATGGCACAGCTATCGAAGGTGTAGATTATATTACAAGTAGTATTTCTTTAGAGTGGGCTCCAGGAGTAAGTGAAACCAAAACATTTAGCGTGCCTATTTTAGATGACGACCTATCTGAGCCATCTAAAGTATTTAATGTATTATTTGTGGATGATAATCAACAATCAGCATTACGTACAGATCATTTAGACAAAGGGGTAAGGTTAGCTCAGGCTACTATTACTGATAGTGATACAGGAACGGTTGAAATTAATATTGATGAGGTAAATATTTATAGAACTAAAGCACCAGGTCCATTGGGTTTTCATGTAAGTTTATCTATGCCAGCATTAACAACTGTTACAATTGATTATGTTACAAACAATGGGACTGCTCTGGCTGGGAGTGATTATGTGTCTAGCTCTGGTAGCGTATCGTTTGCTCCAGGAGAAACATTAAAACAAATACCTATTACCATAATTGATGATGGTGTTAATGATGGTATGGAGTATTTTTTCTGTAAATATAAGCAATCCTATCGGAGCGTCTGCTACTATTGTCAATGCAATAGGAAAAGGTGATATAAAGGATCCTAGCATTTTTAATATTTCATCTATAACTCCTTCTAGTCCAGTAGAGGGTGATACTGTAACTGTTAGAGTAGAATTGCAAGATCCTGATTCTGGTTTGCCACAAGCACCAGGATTTGATATTAGTGTAAATTATCAGCTTACTGATGATTCTGCTGTTGTTGCCAGTGATCTTTCGGGAACAAGTACAGCTACATTAAACTTTGCACCTACAGATACTTATGTAGAGTTTAACATAAATATATTAGACGATAGTTTAATAGAGGGTGAAGAAATATTTAATATTATATTAAGCTCTCCCGTACCAAGTGAATTTGTAACTGGAATAGCTAAACAAATAACTATTAAAGATAATGATTTTAGCACATCTGTAGTGCGTTCAGTGCCAGCATCCATTTACGTTTCCACTATAGGTTCTGATACTAATGATGGCTTAAGCATTGGCTCTGCAGTGGCTTCGTTGAGTAGTGCCTTATCATTAGCAATTCCCGGTGATGTAATAAGATTAGCACCTGGTGTATACACTAGTGAAAAACCATTAATATTGACTTGTGGTAATATTACTATTATGGGCGCAGATCCAAAATTAGGTGCTGCGACAGTTATTGATTTGGCTGGTTTTACATCAACATATATTGCAGATTCAGACACCACTACTTTGAAGGCCTTGAATATTACTAATATATCTTTTATAAACGGCAATAATGTTAGAGGTTTAGGGGCAGTGTTTAATTTTAGCCATGGTACTGAGTTAAATATTAATAATTGTGTGTTTAAACATAATTATGCCTTACAAGGTGGTGCTATTGCTGTGATGGGATATGATTCAATTTTAAACCTAGAGGGTTCTGTCTTTGATGATAACACAGCTACAGATGCAAATAATAATTTAGGTGGTGCATTATATTTACAGACAACAAATCAAAAACATAAGATTGTTAATACAATATTTAAAAATAATTCAGCTAGCCATGGAGGAGCTATTTATAGTTCTGATTCTGTCGCAGAAATAAATGGATGTAAGTTCTTTAAAAATATGGCTACAGTAGACGGTGGTGCTATTGCATTATCAGCTCATGTAGATACATTTGAAGTTAATGCATCTATATTTATTAAAAATAATGCTGATCATAGTGGCGGAGCTGTAGCTTCTAAAGCGTTCGCCAAATTTATTAATTGTAATTTTGTTGCTAATACTGCCGCAGTGGATGGTGGAGCAATTTATTTTGCTGATGAAGGTGATTGCGATGTGCGCAATTCTATTTTATATGATAATGCAGCTAATAGACTTGCAAATGATTTGTCAATTAATTCTAGCTTAACAGTAGTACCAGTTATTAATGTGATTAATAATATTTTAAGTGTTGGATTAGGTGTTAAATTTGTAGACAGTAGCAATAGTGTAATAGATCCATTATTTAAAGAGTTGGATACGGTCAATAATATTTATGATTTAAGACTGCAGGATACTTCAACCGCGATAGGAATGGCCGATGCCTACCATTCATTGCGTAGTTTTAATGGAGCATTAAGAGTTTCGCCAGCCGATATAGGAGCTTATGAGTCAAATCTGCCAGTCGTAGAATTTGATATTCCAGTTGGTAGTGCTCCAGAAGATTATGTAATGATTTCTCCAGTTGAAGTTCAAGGTGCAGGTTCTTTATTAAATCAGTTAGAAAGCCAATTAGGTCCGTATGGTGATTTGACTGCTTATAGATTGTTTCAGTGGGATCCTTTGACACAGCAGTATTTGGAAGGTCCTGCTATACCCGGTATGACAAATAATGAGGCAATGGGAGCTCAGGCATTATGGTTAATATCGCGTGAACCTATTAAATTGCATTTTACAGGCGAGGCACCAAATGGATATACCAGTGTAGTCAAAACTTTAAGTAGTGGTTGGAATATGCTGGGTATACCATTTACTGATGGCAATATGAAGGCAGGAGATATTATCAAGGTACAAAATTCACATGGCGTTTATGTGAGTTTTGATTCTACTCAGGCAAATCCAGATAAAAATGGTGAATACAACGACACTATTGCAAATGATGCTTTATATAGTTGGGATGAAAATATTAAACAGTATGTTGATATTAAATTTGAGAATTTAAAACCTGGACAAGGAATATGGTTGTATAATGTAACATCAAAAGACGTTGTGGTGTTATTTTCGACAGGTGATTAATAAATTATAAATAACCAAATGCTTTAAATGGTGTTTGGTTATTTTGCTTTACCTGATATAGATAGGTTGTCTACTAGCATATATGGCAGTAAACTAGAACCGTTTAATTCTTGTTCTGTGGATAGACCAACAATTTGATTGCCAAATTCATAAATATTACCAGCTAGCATTGCATCTTTCACACGCCCAATTATTTGGCCGTTTTCTACAATAAAACCTAAGCTAATATTAACAGAAAATTCTCCTGCTAATGAATTGCCTTGTCCTTCTCCTAGTATGTTTTCTACAATGATAGCTTTTGGAAATTGTGTATATATTTCTTGTAAGCTCATATCTCCAGGCTCTAATACTAGATTGGAGATATCAATATTTGGTTGTGAACTAAAACTTCTGGTTGCATTTCCTGTGGCAGTTGTTTGGCATTGGTTAGCTGTTTGTAAATCATATAGATGTGTTTTTAGTATACCGTTTTTGACTAAATATTTTTTAAAAACTTCTGTACCTTCCATATCAAATTGACAACTGCCGTATGCAAAATCAATACTGGGATCATCAATTAAATTTATCATTGGTGATATTATTTGTTTTTCAAGTTTATTGCCTAAGGGGGATATCCCTTTTTGTACTGTTTTGCCATTGATTCCCTGAATTATCATTCTCATGAGCATTCTTACAGCACGAGGAGTAAAGATTACAGGTAGTTTTTCTGTTTTAGCCGTAATATTAATTTGGCTTAAACGATAAAGATTTGAAATTTTATCTATTATTTTTTGCGTGTCATTTTGGTATGATGCCGAACTAACACCACTAGACAACATAAGCATACCATTATTATCTACTTTTAAGATATCGGCAAATAGACTAAATCCTGAATCTAAACTTTTTAAATATAACCCAGATGAGTTTAATATTTGTGTATGGGCAATACCAGAACTGGTTTGAGTGTTTATTTTTAAGCTTGAATCTAATTGTTTTAAATTTTCAATGATTATTTGGCAATTTTTTAACAAAATTTCATCAGTTAATTTGTTTATATTGTCATCAAAAATTAAAGTTTTAGTTGGTTTGCAAGAATCTGGAAATTGTATATAAGCTTTCTTACCAAACTTAGCACTTACAATGGCTTGATTAATTAACCTGTCGATATTTTTTAAATTTGTTGTAGCTGCAAAACCTATTTTACCTTCTTTAATAATTCTTAGCCCTATACCACTAGTTTCATTGGTAGATATGGTTTTTAATGAATTATTTTCAAAATGAAAACTTTTGCTTAAATTAGAACTGTGTATAATTTCGTATTCAATATTCAATGGTCTTAGCCGATTAGCAAGTTTATATAGCATTTAACGACCTCCAATAACAACGTTTTTAATTTTTATATGCGGAGCTCCACAACTTACACGCAAAGGGCTTTGACCTGCTTTACCACAGCCACCCATTCCGCCAAATAAAGTAAGATCGTTACCAATTAACTCTATATTTTTGAGTGTTTCAAATACATTGCCAGTTAGCACTATATCACGACATCGTTTGCCAATTTTGCCATTGGTTATATTAAATGCTTCTTCAGCGGAAAAGGTAAACATTTCGGTATTTGTTTGTCCACCTAAGCTACCTTTTGCATATATGGCTTGATTGCAAGAGTCAAGCATTTCGTCAAGGTTAGAATTACCATTGTCGATAAATGTGTTGGACATTCTCACTATAGGGTGGTGTGCATAGTTGATGGCGCGTCCATTACCTGTAGGAGATTCGTTCATAGCGGTAGCTGTTTCTAATGAGTGTAAACGTCCTGTAAGTATGCCATTTGTAATTAAGTTGGTGCGTTGCGCTTTAACGCCTTGTGAGTCATATATGTAGCTTCCAGCTTCATCAGTTAAACTAGCATCATCAATTACATTTAATTCATCAGATCCAAATTGTTTGCCGAGTCGCATGAGGTTAGCAAAGTCTGGGTTTTCGTAAATAAAATCAGCTTCACTTAGATGTCCAAAAGCTTCGTGTATAAAAACGCCTGCTAATTTTGGATCTAATATGACATCATAGGTATCTGCTTTGATAGGTTTTGCCTTTAATTGCTCAATTGCGCGTTTACATACTTGCTCGCATTCTATTTCTAAATTTTTAACAATTTCAAATCCGCGTAAATCGCCAACGCTATGATAGGCATTTTGCACATCATTGGCTTTTCTAGCTTGAGCAGATAAAGATAAACCGCAAAATTTATTAATTGTTTCTATTTCGGCTCCTTCAGAATTACAAAATATATGCTTTGAACACCTATCATTATAAGATACAGAAGAGCTAGTGATAGATTTGTGTGACAATAAAATTTTATTATAAGCGTTAATTAAATTATGTTTTTCGTCAATTGAAATATTAGAAAAATCTACCCCAGTTCCTTCATGGGTTTTATCTTTTAGATTTGGGATATTTGTAATATATTCATGACCTTTACCTGTTATTTTCACTGCGGCTTCGGCTTGTTTGCAGGCTATTTTTGCGTAGCGACCTATATCTTGGATGTTGTTAAACGAGGCAAATCCCCACCGGCCTTTAATTAATACTCTTATTGAGCCGCCAACGGCTGATGTTTCACCAATTGATTCTAATTGGGAACCACGATAATAAATACGATTACCCAATCCTTCTTGAATTCTTATTTCAAAATAGTCGGCTTTTATATGTTGTTTAGCTAGTTTTATATATTTTTGCATAGATTTACTTATCGGGCTATTTTAATTACAAGTTTAATCAATCTATGTTTTTATGACATAAAAAGGCTCAGATTATTAGTCCGAGCCTTTTTTAACAGAATGTTTTAACCAATTAATTTTGGTAGATCTTCTTCAACTGTAGAAATTAAATGAAGATTAAAATTTTCTACTAAAAAGTTAAAGATGGCTTCATTTACAAATTGTGGAGGTCTAGGTCCAATATAGATGTTTTGAATACCTAAGCTTAGTAAAGCAAACAAAATTAACACAGCTTTTTGCTCCATCCACATTAATGAAATTGCAATTGGTAAATCGTTTACTGCAATACCTGTTGCTTCGGATAAAGCTAAGGCGATTTGCACTGCACCATTAGAATCATTACATTGGCCTAAATCTAAGTATCGAGGAATTTCAGTACCAGGAACATTGCCAAAGTCTAAATCATTAAAACGAAATTTACCACAAGAGCTAGTGATGATAACTGTTGTTTCTGGCAATTGTTTTGCCATTTCGCGATAGTAATCACGTCCTTTTCCTGGGGCATCACAACCTGCCATAACGATAAATTTAGTTATTTTGCCACTGTTAATAGCTTCTAAGATTTGAGGTGCTAAACTTAAAATAGTTTTATAGTTATGACCAGTGGTTAAGGTATCTTCAGAGTCAAAGCCTTGAATGTCATCACAAGCTAAGGCAGTTTTTATTACTTCACTATAATCATTGCCTTCAATGTGTTTGCCTTGACTAACACCTACTTGACTAGTGGTAAATAAACGATCACAGTAGCTTGCATCGGAACGTGGTATAACAATACAGTTAGTATTGACGACAATAGCGCCTTGCCATTTTTCAAAAAGAGCTTTTTGATCAAACCAAGCTTTTCCAATATTACCTTTTAAGTGTGAGAATTTTTTAAGTTCTGGGTAAGCGTGCGCAGGTAACATTTCTGAGTGTGTATAAACATTAATACCTTTACCTTCTGTTTGTTCTAATAACTCTTTAAGCATTTTTAAGTCGTGGCCTGATACCA
Source organism: Planctomycetota bacterium (assembly GCA_027063065.1). Classification (GTDB taxonomy): domain Bacteria; phylum Planctomycetota; class JAMOSO01; order JAMOSO01; family JAMOSO01; genus JAMOSO01. The sequence goes on from JAMOSO010000002.1 coordinate 7,224, forward strand.
ATATTCCTTTACCTTCTGCTTTATTTTGAGTTACTGTTACTGGAGTAGGCACACCTAATTTGTTATGGTGAGCATCGGCTAAAAGTCCCATTACTTCAACTCCGGCAGTGCCTACAGCCATTAATTGCTTGATGTGTCTGTCAAAATCAAAATTTACATTTGTTAATGTAAAGTATAATGTTTCTGCTGTCACTTTATCGACATTGCTTGTATCTGCACCTAACTGATGTGCTTGCGAACGATAAGCAGCTAAACCTTTAAGACCATAAATCATCATATCTTGTAAGCGAGCTAAAGTGCTATCTTTGCCACAAGTTCCTTTTTCTGCACCAGACGAACCACACCCGCCTGGGGCAGACATTTCACATTGATTACATAACATTGCTAAATCCATACCTTTTCTCCTTCGTATTTAGGTACTAAAACATCTATTTATTTAAAATAAATAATTCTAAAAAATTTATGTGTAAAAACTATATTAATATTGTATTCCCGAAGTTTAGTAATTTATACCAGCTTCTAAAATATTTTCTGGGTCAAAAGCATGACAAGGTGTAACTCCATGTACCATACCACAGTTTTGGCATTTATGAGCAAAGGTTAACATCTCTTGCTCAGTTCCACAACTGCAGGTAAAAAATAATGGGGCGGGAAGCGCTTCTTGATCAAATCCCATTGATCTAACTTTGTCAATAATTTCTTGACCGTTGGTAAAACCTCCTGAACATCCGTCGTGCATAATCTCTCCTAATTTAATTTTTTTCCGTTGCGCAATTTATTACGCAAATTTTGAACTTTGTCATCCATTGCTTGGATTTCACTTAAAATTTCTCGTTCTTCTGGAGATGATTCTATCACCTCTATAATTGCGCCTTTAGCTATAATTAGTCTTTTTTGCGCAGACAAAGCTAGCACAGGATCGTGTGTAGCGATTAAGACTATTTTTTCTTCACTTAGCAGTAAATCTAGTGCTTTTTGACGATCTATGCCAGCGTTTTCTATTTCATCGATTAATACAATTGGGCTTCTGCTTAGATATGCTGTATCTGCAATCATCAATGCTCTGCTTTGCCCACCACTTAAACTTGTAATTGCTGTTTGAGGATTGAATGATTCTCCTGCAAGTTGGTTTGCAGAATTAATTATCTTTGCTATTTTTGTTTGCGCATTATTGATTAGACGGCTTTCAGCGTGTAGTTCTAAAAAATCTTGTACAGATAGATCCATTACAAAATTCATATTTTGTGACAATTGAGCTACTAATTTATCTGATGGAGAAAAACGCTTTTTCATATCAGGTATTTCGTTATTAATTAAAATTTGTCTGCCAGTAGGGGTGTCTCCTTGTGCGATCCATTCAATATCAGCTAATAATCTACTTTTTCCACTACCTGTTGGCCCAACTATTGAAATGATATCCCCACGTTTAAAACATAATTTGTCGAAGTTCTCTTTGTTGCCATTTTTATCTGTGCCGGGCAATATGGTAATGCTGTCTACTTGGTTTTTATTTTCACCTAAAAAACTTAACATATTAGTAATGTATACAGCGAGATTGTCTATGGTGTTTTTTTCATTAAGAGTGTGTTCTTCTAAATAATTTGGTGACTTAGAATCAAACCATTGGTGTATTGTTTGGGATGATATTGGTATTGGTATTCCATCTAAGAAAGTTTCTAAAAACGGATAAGACTCTATTAACTTGTCGGTTGGTATGTTTGCTAGTTCTTGATGATTAATCATTTTGTTTTTCCAAATTTATTTTACGCACATTTCCCATTTGATATTCTTCACCTATACGAGTTTCTCCTAGGCAGTAAGAGCATAATGCAGAAGGCATTGCAAATCGTAGTTCTTTGCCCAGTAGCGTGTCTAATTCTGTTTTGTCAGCTTTAATTAATGTAGATAATTCGTATGCACCTTGCCCAGTTAATCCGTTTATATTTAGTATAGCTGCCATTGGATTTACGGACTGCACTCTTGAAGCAAATACTTCACGTTCTGCTTGAGATACAATATCTCCTTTTGTTATAGCTACAATATCGGCTGATCGTAACATGGGGCCTATTTTTGCAGGTGTTGAAATACCGCTTAAGTTGTCAATTACGCATATTGCAATAATATCTTTAATGTATGGACTACAGCGATTGCATAATCCAGCTGATTCGCTGATTAAAATATCAAAATTTTCTTTTTTACCCCATTGTAAAACTTCTTCGATATTTGATACAAAATAGTGATCTGGACATAATCCGCCGGAAATGCCTTTTTTGACTGGTATGCCAGCTTCTTTGTATAACTTATCATCGTCAGTTTTAAGACAATCAAATTTTACAGCCCCAATTTTTAAGTTACTACTTTGCAATGCAGAAATAGTTTTTAAAATAACCGCTGTTTTACCTGATGAAGGTGGTCCAGAAACAATAACTAAACGCATTGTGCTTCCTCGAAAATTTTTAAACATCTTTGGATTTCATAAGTTAAATCTGTTTTTTTAATGTAGTCCCATCCTAGCCATTGCCATGGAGCGTTTTGGTTTAATTTGTTGTCTATGTTTGGATGTAAACTGGGGAATAATCCTTTATGTGCTAAAATTTCAGCAGTTTCTAAAGATGAAAACAAATCGATTATAGGTTGAAGTTTTTGAGCTTTCGAGGCCTTAGCTAACATAAAAATCGGGCTGATTATAGCGCCGTCTTCTGGCCATACGGCTTGCATGGGTCCATTTCCTTTTGCCATTTTGGTAAAAAAATATGGCATAATAGTAACAGTTGGTCGTTTTGTAGCCCCTTTGCCTTTGGCACCTTTAACCATCTCAGCAGGATGCATTGCCGTAGCCATACTGCGTCCTAAGTCTTTTACTCCTTTATCACCAAATCTTTTTTGTATAGTTAAAATAATTGCATTGAATAAATCAAAATCTGATACAGGTAATGAGACTCTTCCTGCAAAGCGTGGATGCAAAATATCTTCCCATGTTTTTGGTAAAGGTTCGTCATGCAGTTCGTTGGTATTTACTAAAAATACTGCTGGAACTGTTGCAATCATCGAATAATGCCCATCTGGATCAACCAAATTAATTTTATCGAAATCTTTATTGATACAGTTTTGTTTGAATGGTGATAAATCTTTAAAGACACCATCAGCTTTTAATTTGCCCATTTTGGTTTTATCAAAATATAGTTCAAATCCAGCAGAAATAAATATATCAGGTATACTATCAATATTGTTAAAGTCTTGCAGATGTTCTTCTACCCATGCGGCACCTTCGCTGGCAGCTTTTAATACGTATTTTAATGGCGTTTTAGAATTGCTAGCATAGTTTTCAAATGATTCCATTAAAGGTACTCGTACGGGGCAAGGTAATAATCCTGCTATAAATAATTCTGCATTATCTGATGAAGCATTATCTCCTAAGGTAACATCGCCACTTGAGATTAAACTATCATGTATTTGTTTGATTAATGCCTGAGCGTCAATGTCTTTTGTAGCAGCTGCTTGTGATAGTGTTATAGTTGCGCCTAACGTATCTAATAATTGCTGATTATCTACTTGATCAAAGCCTATATTTTTTAAAACATCTTTGAGTATAGGGTTAAATTCTACAGTTTGTTTTAATGTCCAGTTTAAATTTGGTTTAGTCATTTTTTTTCAACATAATTAAAAGGGCTGCGGTTATTTTTTTACCTTCGTTTTCAAGGTTAAATAAAAAATTAGTTAATTGCCACTGGGTGACTGTTATGCGCATAGAGCCGGCGATAATTCTAAAAATTTCTTGAGTTCCAATGTCTGCACGTATTTCATTTGCCCGTTGGCCTTCATCTATTACTTTGCCTAAAATATTGCGATGTTTATGCATTGCTATCATCACTGATTTTGAAATCACAGGATCGTTTTGAAATATCGCCTCACTTAAAACAACTTTGGCCAATAAAGGATTTTGTGCAAATCTAAAGAAACGATCATTTAGAAAGTTTTTAATTTTTACTAATGAAGATTCATTGCCTTCTAAACAAGGGCTATCTAATTTAGAAAAGCTATCGATTACGCCTTGGAAAATGGCTTGTTTATTTTTGAAGTGTCGATATAAGGCTGCCTCACTTAAGCCAACTTTGTTGGCTAAGTTTTTAATTGTGCATCCTTGAATGCCTTTATTGGCAATCAATTCTATGGCGGCTTCAGTAATTTCTGTTTTTCTATTAGTCATAATGTTAGTAAGTATTTACTAACATAGTCTTTTTTTTTATTTTGTCAAATTTTAAATAAATTTTTTAAAAATAAGCCTCATTTATAAACTTCTTTTGGTTTTATTGACGCCCAATATATAGTGTGTTAATATAATTGATTATACTATAAGCAGTTCATGTTATTTAAAATACAAGGAAATTAAATGAAATGTCCATTTTGTCAAAGCGATGATGATCGTGTTGTGGATTCAAGAGATACTGAAGATGGTGCCGCAGTGCGCCGTCGGAGAGAATGCAATAAATGTAAAAAACGTTTCACAACCTATGAACGCATAGAAGAGGTTCGTATCTTTGTGGTCAAAAAAGATGGTGCTAGGGTTCCTTTGAACTCTGATAAAATTGCTGCTGGTATTGCTAAGGCTTGTGAAAAGCGACCTGTCCCAGCTACTGATATGGAAGCTGCCGAACGTGATATTATCCAAAAAATACGTGAACGAGGTGAAAATGAAATACCCGCTAAAGAAATAGGGGAGTATGTAATGGATCGTTTAAAAGATTTAGATAAAATAGCTTATATAAGATTTGCTTCGGTATATCGTGAATTTAAAGATGTTGCTGATTTTACAGATGTGGTAAATGCTGTTAATAATTAATGCAAAATAAAATGAGTTTTTCATTTGTTCGCAAGCGTGATAATAGATTAGTTAAATTTAATAATGACAAAATAGAGGATGCAATCTTTGCGGCTTTTGAAGCGTCTGGACAACCAAATCGACAAAGTGCACAAGAGCTTGCTGAGGTGGTTTGTTATTATTTGTCAGAAACTGTTAGTACGCAATATCCTTCAATAGAAGAAATACAAGATATTGTTGAAAAAGTGTTGATAGAAACAAATCATCATGAAGTGGCTAAGTCGTATATATTATACCGAGAAGAACGTGCTAGGATGCGTGCGCAATTGTATATTTATGATTCAGTTACATTACTTGAAAAGGTATGGGATAAATCTAAATTGCTACATTATTTAATAGTGGATATTGGTTTAGATGAAACAAGTGCATCTAGCGTAGTTAATGGTTTAGAAAAGATTTTATTTAATATGGGGATGAATAAAATTTCTAACACTTTATTGCTTGAACTCATTTCAAATTATTTATGCAACAATGGTTTTGGTTCTCAATCTAAAATAATAAGACTTAATTATAATGATGTTGCTGATAATTTATATACTCCTGATGCGTTTAGAAAAATATATAAAATTTTAAGCGAGGCGGTTTTATTAGGAGGGTGTTCTGATAGATTAAGTAAGTTGATAGAAGCTAAAATATTATTAATAGATGATTTTGTGTTAGATATTATTTGTAATTGTAAACCATTTTGTTTAACCATGAATATAGAGATGGATCTTATGCCTATGGCTAAAGAAATAGGTAAGGGTGAATATGGCAACTTTGTTATATCCATAATAAATCAAATTGATTACATAGTGGAATATTTTAAAATTCAAACAAATAATCTTGCAATATATTTACAACAGTTAGATGCAATAAAATATGCTGATGTGATAAAAAAATGTCACCATAAAGTATCTCCATTAGATAAATCTAAACCAATAATTATGTATGTAGATTTGTTAAATATTGATACGTCTTTGAAGTATATGCTTGGTTTAGAAAAAACAGATGAATTAGTAAATGAAATTTTTAACAAATTAAATTCTGCAATTACGGGGTTACCTAATTATCAGCAGATTATTTTTACAAGAAAAGATAGAGAACTTTTATGCGTTTAAAAAGCATTGAGATGTATGGTTTTAAATCGTTTGCCGATAAAACGGTTGTGGATTTAGATCATGGTTTGACCGTTGTGGTGGGACCCAATGGATGTGGTAAATCAAATGTGGTTGATGCCTTGAAGTGGGTACTTGGTGAACAATCGGTATCTAGTTTACGTGGTAAAGAGATGGCTGATGTGATTTTTAATGGAACTAATCGCCGTCATGCGCTTGGTTATGCAGAGGTTAGTTTAAATATTGATAATAACTTGGGTGCTTTAGGTGTTGATTTTACAGAGGTTAAAGTAACTAGGCGTGTTTATAGATCTGGAGAAGGAGAATATTTTATTAATAAACGTCCTTGTAGATTAAAAGATGTTAAAGAATTGTTTATGGACACAGGTCTAGGTTCTAATTCTTATTCTATTTTGGAACAAGGAAGTATTACTGCTATTTTACAAGCTAATCCGATTGATAGGCGTGTTTTTTTTGAAGAAGCAGCTGGAATTTCTAAATACAAAGCTAAACGCAAAGAGACCTTGCGCAGATTAGAAAGAGTTGAGCAAAATTTGTTACGGGTAAGTGATATTACATCAGAATTAGAAAAACAATTAGGTAGTATTCGTCGTCAAGCGTCTAAAGCGAGACGTTATAAAGAAATGGCTGATAAGCTTAAACAGTTGCGGATAGCATTGGCATTAAATAATTATAAAAATTTAACTGAAACATTAACAAAAGTAGTAAATGATTTAAATGTTAATCAAGTTAAATTAGAGGAAGTTAAAACAAAAATCTCTAGCGGTGAAGCAGAGTATGCTATTAAGCAAGAACAAGTGCTGTCTTTGGAAACTAAAATTCAAACTTTGGAAAAAGAAGTCGTAGAAATTGATGTTAGATTGGAAAATTTTGAAAAAACAATATCTGAATCAAAACAGATGATTGCTGAATTTGAAAACAATCGTAATAATATAGAAGAGTCAATGTTAAAATATCAAGATGATATCGCTTTGATGAGTGAAGACTTACAGACTTTTGATCAACGCGGAGATGCTATCAAGGCTGAAAAAACAGCTATGGAATCAGATATTTTAGCTGCAACGGAAGTCGTAAACAATATAGGCAAAGCCAGTCGCGAGGCTTTAGAAAATATTGAAAATATGCGCAAAGAAAACTTACGTTTAGTAGAAGAAAAATCAGCCACGTTAGGGCAAATAGGTCAAATAGATATGCAAATGTCTAATGTAAATGATCAAAATGCGTATGTGTTGGAGCGTACTAATGCCTTAGACTGTGAAATTAGAAAAGTTAGTTCAGAGCATGAAGGTCAATTATCAATGGTTTCTCATGCCCGTGAAGAATTGAATGCTCATCAACATACATCTAGATTACATCAAGAAAATTTAGACAAATTATTAAAAGAACGCAAAGAATTAGATGAAGCTGTTAAGCGTACTTCTCAACAGTTGTGGCAACAATCGTCTCGTTTAAAAGCTTTAGAAGGTATGGAAGCAAGTTTTGAAGGTTTATACGGTGGCGTTAAATCGGTTATGGTTGGTGCAGAACGCAATGAACTGCATGGCATTAGGGGGTTGGTTGCAGATATTATAGAGGTTGACAATAAATATAATATAGCTATTGAAACAGCCTTAGGAGGTAAGGGTCAAAATATTATTACCAACACTAATAAGGATGCGAAGTTGGCGGTAGAATTTTTAAAGAAAAATAGAGCGGGTCGTGCTACGTTTATTCCTTTAGATAATATACGTTATGATAAAAGTCATAATGTACCACGAGCTAACGGTGTTTTAGGAAGAGCCGCTGATTTGGTGACCTGTAGTGCGGAGTTCACTTCAGCAGTAGAATATTTGTTGGGACGTATTTTAGTTATTGACACATTGGATAATGCTTTGGCTGTATCAAGACAGAAAGTTGGGTATTTGTTAGTTACATTAGACGGGGAGAGTATAAATCCACGTGGTGCTATTACGGGTGGCAGTCGTGCTAAAAATAGCGATGGAGGATTGTTGCAACGCAAAAATGAAATTAAGCGACTTACTGAATTATCAAATAATTTAGAACGAGAGTTAAATAGAGACAAGTTAGCTCTTAATAAAAGTGAAGAGGCTTATAGTAAAGCATTGTCTGAATTTGATACATTTAAAGAGAGTAAGCTCAATTTGGAACGTCAACTATTTGAAGGTGAGAGTGTCTTGCGTCAATTGAACGAAAATCTCTCTAGATTAACTAAGGAAAAAACACAATTACAGGACAAGTCAGGAACATCTAAACAGTCTTTGTCTGAACTGTTAGGTGAGAAAATGCGTTTAGAATCACAGTTAGAAAGCTTAGAAAATAAGCATTCAGATATACAGTCTGCATTGTCTTTTGCTGAAGAATCTATTGCTGCATCCGATGAGAAAAGGCGCATAGCAGAAGAAAAATTAACTCAGTTAAAAATAAACAATGCAACCATCGATGCTAAGATTAATAATTTTTCTAGCGAAAAAAACAGGTTGACTAAAGCTATTGGTGAAAGAAAAGAGTTATTAAATGATTTGCTTGAGGAAAAAAATAACCGTGGTGAAAGAACTGAAATATTGCGACAACGTATAGTACAGAGTGAGTTATCCATAAAAGAATTTTTAAATTCAAAAGAGACAGGTAGTGCTAGATTGCGAGAATTAATCAATGAGCGTGAAAGTGTGAAAAGAACTATGGATGCGTTTTATTTAGAAAATAAGGAAGTTATCAAACTACAGAAAGATTTAGAAAATAACATTCAACATCTGCGTATTAAAGAGGGCGAATCGCAGATTAAGCTAGATAATTTGCGTGAAACGGTTAGAGATAATTATGGTCTTAATATTGATGAGGCGTTCCAAACAGTTGAGTATAGCGAATTGGATTGGTCTTTGGCTCGCAAAGAAATCAAAGAATTAGATGATTCTATTAGGCGTTTAGGGCCCGTCAATATGGAGGCGATTGAAGAAGAAACAGAATTAGAACAAAGATTTGAATTTTTAACAGCTCAAATAACTGATTTAACCAGTTCTAAAGAACAGTTGTTGGCGGTTATTGCCCAGATAAACAAAGATAGTCGTGAGTTGTTTGGTACAACGTTTAAAGCTATTCAAGAAAATTTTGCTATTTTATTTCGCAAGTTCTTTGGTGGCGGTAAGGCAGAGTTGCGTTTAGATGGTGATGATATTTTAGAGGCCGGTGTTGAGATAATGGTGCGACCACCGGGCAAGCAACCATCAACTATGGATTTACTTTCTGGTGGAGAAAAGACAATGACCACAATAGCGTTGTTGTTTGCCATATATCGTTCTAAACCAAGTCCTTTTTGTGTGTTGGACGAAGTGGATGCTCCATTAGATGAAAGTAATATTGATAGGTTTGTAAGTGTAGTTAAAGAGCTTTTAAATACATCTCAGTTTATGATTGTTTCACATAATAAGCGTACAATAGGGATGGGTGATTGTATATATGGAGTTACTATGCAAGAGACAGGCGTAAGCCGTTTGTTGTCTATGAAGTATGAAGAGGCTGCTGCGGTTGTCGAAGATGAACGTGTCGGTGTTTAAGATGCCAATAGTATGGGATGCTTCTCCAATTTTGTTTAGTTTTGGCTCTTTTGAAATTAGATGGTACGGATTGTTGTTTGCATTAAGCTTTTATTTTGGTTTAAGCCTAATGCAGTTTATGTATAAACGTGAAAATATTATACCATTGGATATTGATAAATGTTTGACCTATATTATGGTTGGTGTAGTTGTTGGTGCTAGATTAGCGCATTGTATTTTTTATGATCCAACATATTATTTTTCGCACCCCGTAGATGTATTGAAAGTATGGGAGGGTGGCTTGGCAAGTCACGGTGGTGGTGTTGGTTTGTTGATTGGGTTGTGGTTATATTGCAAACAGAGCCAAACTGAAAGTATGTTTTGGATGATGGATAGACTGTCGTTAACAATTTTATTGGGCGGTAGTTTAATCCGTTTTGGAAATTTTATGAATTCTGAAATTATTGGCACTCCAGCTAATGTTCCATGGGCTATTGTTTTTGCACATTATGATAATGTTCCAAGACATCCGGTGCAGTTGTATGAGAGTGGTGTATACCTAATGTTGTTTGTTATTTTATTTTTAATTTACTTAAAAACTGATATTGCTAGGCGTGCTGGTATGATGATGGGGTTTTGTATGACGGGTATTTTCGCATCGAGAATATGCTTAGAATGCTTTAAGGAAAGAATGGCTAGCTATGATTTGGCTATAGGTTTGAGTGTTGGACAGATGCTAAGTATACCATTTTTAATAGTTGGTATTGTCTTGCTTTACAGAGGTAGTAAAAAAACGTATATAATAATCAATAGGAAATAAAATGGCTTTAGAAGATAAAAATAAATTAGTAAAGGATTTGAATGCTATAGGTGATCAGGATGAAAAATTTAGATATATTATACAGTATGGCAAGTCTTTGCCTGTATATCCTGATGAGTTTAGAAATGAAGATTTTTTGATTAAAGGTTGTGTTTCACAGTTATGGCTACATCCGGAGTTTAAAAACGATAAATTATATTTTATGGTAGATTCTGATGCTACTATTCCTAAGGGGATAGCGGCCATATTGGCGAGTGTATTTAGTGGGTTAACGCCAGATGAGGTTATAGCTTTTGATACTAGTTTTTTGTCTGATGTGGGGGTGGAGCAACATTTAAGTATGAATAGGCGCAATGGTTTGGCCTCATTGCATAAGCAAATTAAAATGTATGGTATTGCATTTAAAGCAATGCAAAAATAATGTTATATAAAGACAAGGTCTATCAAATTATTTTTGGTTCTGACACAAAGTTGGGTAAATGTTTTGATTTAATCTTGCTGTGTGCTATTTTGTTTTCGGTTTTAATTGTTAGTTTAGAATCTGTTAAATCATTAAATGTGCAATATGATTTATTGTTTAATAGGTTGGAGTGGGGTGTTACTGTTTTGTTTACAGTTGAATATATTTTGCGTATTTATGCGGCAGATAAAAAAAGAAAAGACTATGTCTTTAGCTTTTTTGGTGTTGTAGATTTGTTGTCAATTGTTCCTAGTTATTTACAATTAATTTTACCGTTATCGCATGTGTTTTTAGTGGTGCGATTATTGCGATTGATGCGCATTTTTAGAATTTTAAAATTAGCTCGTTATTTAAGGGCGGCTGATGATTTACTGTTAGCATTAAAGGAAAGCAGTCAAAAGATTATAGTTTTTATAATAAGCGTAGTAATCATTGCTATTTTAACTGGTTCTCTTATGTATATTGTGGAAGGAGAATCGAGTGGTTTTACATCAATTCCTAAAAGTATTTATTAGGCTATAGTAACTTTGACTACAGTAGGTTATGGAGACATTTCTCCCGTGACGCCTTTGGGGCAGATTGTGTCTTCTGTTTTGATGATTTTGGGTTATGGTATTATAGCTGTGCCAACTGGTATTGTGTCGGCTCAGATGGGTTTGAATAAAGCTTGTAATATGTATATATGTAAACAATGTCAGCGGAGAATTGATATAGATGCTAATTATTGTCAGTATTGCGGTTTAGATGTAAATGTCTAAATCTCTTTGCTGTAATAGTTTACGTGTTTTAAAATAAATAAAGTTTTAGCTAAAGTTTTTTTATGTACGGTCGATAAGTGTGTTACAAGGCACGGGTTATGCCCGTTGATTTGGATGGTGGTGTTGATAAATTAGGGATATTTTATCAGTATTGAGTAGGAAACAAGGAAAAGATTACTCAAAGAGTGCCAATCCTTATCGAAAACGGACTTTCATTTATCGAAGGTCCGTTTTTAATTTAATTTGACTTTCTACATAACCATTTTATTATCTGCATTAATTTAATATTAGGAATTATATTATGAAATTGAAATATGCAAATATTGCCAGTGATATGGAAGCTGTAATTGATTATCAATTAATGGAGACAGAGGAAGGCTCTCAAGGGTTTAAGAAGGGTTTTCTAAAGGCGCAATTAGTCTTGGTGCCAATAGGTTTTGTTGCTCATTTAATAGGGGGCTGGCAGTGGGGTGTGGGTGTTTTGTCTTTTTTGGAAATATCTCTGATAATGTTTGGTAAAAAGCTAAGTCTAATGGCTGTAAAGATGCAGCAACAAAAGAATGCTACAATAGAAGATGGCAGTCCATTTCTACAGGAAAAAGTAATTAGCCCATCTTTTAATGGCATAAATGTAAAGGTTGGTAAAGAACAGGGGTTGGTTTCTTGGAAACAGATAACAAAGGTAGCAAGAAATGATGAGTTTATATTTGTCTACCTCGGTCAAGAGATTCAATTTATTGTGCCAAAGCGTGCGTTTAGTGATGGAGCAAAGGGGTTTGGTAAATTTTATGCAGAATGTAAACGTTTCGGTTCTAGTCAAACAGTATTTGTATAAATGTATAAATTAGTGTAGTAGATTTGAGGTGAATTAAGTTTTTGCATGAGTGTGTCGATATAAGTATTATGGATATATCTTCTGTTCAACAAAGTAATGTCGCTATGGCACAAATATTGCAAATGGCTGTTGTGGAAAGCACAGATATGGCTGAAAAAATGATTCCTATAAATTTGGCTAGTGAAGCAGGTATAATCGAGTCATCAGATACTAGTCTTGGTTCGATGTTGGATGTTATAGCTTAATTTGGACTGGCATTGTAATTAACTGCCATATCGGTGTTTATTATTTTATCGCCTTATTAAAAATATTAATTTGTGATGTTTTTTAGTAAAAACAGCCCAAAAACCCTTATTTTTTCACAAAACCAAAAAAAAAATGAAAAAACTT
>JAMOSO010000003.1 GCA_027063065.1 Planctomycetota bacterium
TATATTAATCATTTTTAAATCTACCACTTCTTTAGGTGCAACCAAATATTTGCCTACCCCATAAGATTGCAAATCTTCAAGCTCAATTGCCTGCTGTACATCTAATCCAGAAGCCCATGTACGCCTTAAAGCGGACATACAACCTCCACAACCCAATAATTGCCCTATATCACGAGCAATTGAACGTATATATGTTCCTGCAGAACAATGAATATCTAAATCTAATTGCCAACAATTGACGCCGTTATATCTAATAGCCTTACTGTCCAATAATGTTAGCGAATAAATATGTACTTCTTTCACTGGCAATTCTAAGGGAGCTTTGCCCTGCCTTGCCATTTTATACAAGCGTTGGCCTTTAACATGAACAGCAGAGTAAGCTGGCACAGTTTGCTTAATACAACCGATTTGACTGTTTAAAACATCAGTTAAAAGCTTAATATCAGGAGCCGTTGCACCTTCACCAATTAAATTGCCCTCCAAATCATCAGTATCTGATTGTTTACCCAAAAGAATTGAGGTGGTATATTTTTTATCACTTGGTAAAAAACGTAATAAGCGAGTAGCCTTGCCAATTGCAACAGGCAAAACACCTTCAGCCATAGGATCTAATGTCCCTCCATGGCCTATTTTTTTTATACCCATTTTATGTTTTAAAATATTTAAAATACCTGCAGAACTCACGCCTAAAGGTTTATATATATTTAAAAAACCACTAATATCATCATCTGCCATAATATAAATATCCATTAAAAAAGGGCTTGCCAAAATAGCAAGCCCTCTATTTTACATATATATTTTTTAAACTAACTCTAATATAGCCTGTGAGCCATTATCGCCTAAGCGACGACGTGCTAATTTAAGAATACGTGTATAACCACCTTGGCGTTCTGCATAGTTTTTGCCAACCTCTTCAAATAATTTATGAACAGAGCGCTTGTCTTGCAATACTTGCATTGCTTGACGACGATGATGTAAATCTCCTTTTTTGGCCAATGTAACTAACTTTTCTGCTAATGGCTTTGCTTCCTTAGCTTTTTCAATGGTAGTTACGATACGACCATGTTCAATAAGACTGCGCACAAGCGAAGACTTAAGAGCTTTCACATGAGCAGTTTTACGACCTAAACGTGTACCTTTTTTTCTATGACGCATAATAGTTTCTCTCGCTTATACTAAACGTTTTCTGTTGCTGTTGGCATTCTCATACCAAAACTTAAACCCATTTCGCTAAGTTTTTCACGCAACTCGTCTAGTGATGTTTTTCCAAAATTACGAATTCTTGATAATTCAGTTTCAGTTCTTGACACTAAATCACCAAGGGTGCGAATATTAGCCTCTTCAAGACAATTAGAGACTCTTACAGAAGGATCCAAGATACGAATTGATTCTGCTAATTTAGCAGCTAATTCAGGATCTACGTCCACTTCTTCTTGAACCTCTTCTTCTAAGGCTAATCCACCTTCACTAATAGAACCCATATCAAATTCTACCATAAAAGGATTCAAATGCTTACGCAAAATAACAGCGCATTCATTTAAGGCCTCTTCTGGAGAAATACTACCGTCAGTAGTAATATCCAGTGTCAAGCGATCGTAATTTTGATCGCGTCCAACACGAGTTTTAGATACAGAATACTTAACATTTGTAATTGGGCTAAATATAGAATCAATATAAATTAAACCTAACGCCTTATCTCCACGGGTTTCATGTTCTTCAGAAGGTTCGTATCCACGACCCTTCTTCACTAAAATTTCACCATTAAAAGAGATATCTTCGGTAAGTGTTGCAATAACTAAATCTGGATTTGCTATTGAACAATTATGATCACAAATAAGATCGCCAGCTAAAATATCTCCAGCTCCTGTTTTCTCGATACGAATTACTGATGGCTCTTCACTATCTAGGCGAACAACCAATTTTTTGATATTTAACATAATTTCAGCAACGTCTTGATAAACACCATCGATAGTTGCAAATTCATGTGACGCGCCTTCGATACGTACAGCGTACGGAGCTGCACCTTCAATGCTACCTAACAAAACACGACGTAATGAATTTCCAATAGTATGCCCAAAGCCATACTCAAAAGGTTCTACTACAAAACTGCCAAAGTTATCGGTACGTGTGGCTTCATCACAAATCACTCGTGAAGGAAGCTCAAATCCGTTCCATCTAATTCTCATTCTATCTCCTAATTCGAGATCAAAATAACTAAACGCGTCGTTTCTTTTTAGGACGACAACCGTTATGAGGTAGCGGTGTTACATCCTCGATTGAACGAATCGTAAGACCACGGGTTTCAAGAGCACGGATTGCAGATTCACGTCCTGCACCTGGTCCATTGACTCTGACATCTAATTCGGCCAAGCCAAAATTACGAGCTTCTTCAGCTGCAATTTCAGCAGTGCGTTGACCAGCATAAGGTGTACTTTTACGAGAACCCTTAAAACCACATCCACCAGCTGTTTTCCAGCATAGTATATCACCTTCTTGTGTTCCAATTGAAACAATTGTGTTATTAAAACTTGCTTTAATAAATGCAACACCACGGCGCACATTTTTAGAAGTTTTTTTCTTAGTGTATTTAGCCATGCTTATCCTTTCTTACCTGTTACTGTTTTACGCTTACCTTTACGGGTACGAGCATTAGTTTTGGTACGTTGACCATTTACAGGTAATCCACGAATGTGGCGAAAACCACGGTAACACTTAATTTGACGCAAACGCGCGATGTTTTGTGATACTTCGCGGCGTAATTGACCTTCGACATTATATTGATCCGTCAACAAAGTATTAATTTTGTAAACTTCATCATCACTTAATTTGTGGGCACGCAGATTAGGATCAAGACCCATCTGGCCGATAATTTTACGCGAAGTTGTCAAACCAATACCATAAATATAAGTAAGTGAAACTTCTAAACGTTTATTATCGGGAATATCTACACCAGCTATTCTTGGCACAATACTACTCCTTAATTAACCCTGACGCTGCTTATGGCGTGGGTTGGTACAAATAACTCTAACGCTACCATGGCGTTTAATAATTTTACAGTTTTCGCAAATGCGTTTTACTGAGGCTCTAACTTTCATTTTCTTTCTCGCTTAAATTCTACCGCGTACGCGGGAGTTTCCCATAAAGCCATCATAATGATGGGTCACCAACATAGACTCAATTTTTTGAATAACATCTAATCCTACACCAACTACAATCAATAGTCCAGTGCCACCAAAAAAACCAGTCACTGCATAGGAGACATTAAATCCTTTAATCATAAAAAGAGGCATAATTGCAATAGCCGCAAAAAATATTGCGCCAGCAAAAGTTATGCGTGTCATGATATATTCTAAAAAATCTGCAGTAGCTTTTCCAGGACGAATACCAGGAATAAAACTACCATTTTGTTTCATGTTTTCACCAATTTCTTTTGGATTAAAGATTATTGCAGTATAGAAAAAACAGAAAAATATTATAAGCACAACGTAAGCAGTATTATATAAAAAAGACTGCATACCGAAGAGCTCTGGATAATCCGGCAAGAGCTGATTAAAAGCCCAAGCTGGCACTATTAACAAGGCCTGAGCAAAAATGATGGGTATTACTCCAGCATGATTTACTCTCAATGGAAGATAAGTGGTGTTACCACTATCAACACGTGAAACCTTTGCCTGTTGAACAGGCACACGACGCTGTGCTTGAGTAATAGCCACTACGCCGTAAACGATTAAAAAGAACAAAGCAACTAAAACAGCTAATTTACCTGGACCAAAACTTGAGCTTCCATCCATAGAAAAATTACTTGCTATTTCAACTACTGCTACAGGAGCAGATGAAATAATACTTGCCATAATAATCATTGATATGCCATTGGTTATACCAAAGGCTGTTATCTGCTCGCCTAACCACATTAAAAATGCAGTTCCAGCGGTCAGTGTCATTACGGAAATGATTACAAAACTAATACCTTGTTGGTCTGGAGCTACTAGTGAAAGGCTATTGCCTCCCCCACTCTGTAAACCAACAGCTAAGAAAGTTGCCTGTATCATACAAATACCAATGGTAGCATAGCGGGTCCATTGACTAATTTTACGACGACCTGATGGTCCCTCCTTCGAAACAGCTTCCAAAGCTGGTATCACCTGAGTCAGCATTTGAAAGATAATCGAAGCAGATATATAAGGCATTATTCCTAAAGCAAAAACGGTAGCATTTCGTAAACCACCACCGGAAAACATGTTTATCATTCCAACAAATTTACCAAAATCACCTTCGGTTAATTTTTTGAAATAAAACTCAAGAGCCGCGCTATCAATTCCAGGAAGAGTTACAAATGTTCCCAAACGATAAACGGCAACTAACGCCAGCGTAATTAATATACGCTGACGCAAGTCTTTAATCTTGAATACGTTGATGATGGATTCCATATTAAATTAATTAACCTTGAACCTTAGTTGTTCCACCAGCTGCTTCAATTTTAGATAAAGCACCTTCTGTGAATTTGGCAGCAACAACTGTCAACTTCTTGGTCAAATCACCATTGCCTAATACTTTTAAGCGAGCCTCACCTTTTTTGATGATGCCTTTTGCTAATAGCATTTCAGCTGTAACTTCTGTGCCATTATCAAAAATTTCTAAGGCACTAACATTTATTGTGCGGAACAATTTCATATAACGTTTATTAGTAAAACCAATTTTAGGAATACGCCTAAACAATGATGTCGTACCACCTGCAAATGTCATCTTAATAGACGCACCTGTACGTGATTTCTGACCATTAGCACCGCGACCTGCAGTCTTGCCCCAACCAGAAGATTCGCCACGACCTATACGACGACGCTTCTTGTGTGCAGACCATTCATTTTTAGCTTGAGATAAATTCATAATTACTCTCTTAAAGTTTTACACCACGAAGGCGTTCAACATGCTCTTTAGTTTTTAATTGATTCAAAGCCTTAACTGTTGCTTTAGCAACATTCATAGGATTCCGAGAACCATATACTTTAGTAAGTACATCTTTTATTCCGGTAGCTTCCACTAAATCACGTACCGCAGCTGATGCAATTACACCTGTTCCAGATGAAGCAGGGATAAGTCGAACATAAGATGTTCCTACCTTAGCTTCAACTTGAAAAGGTATGGTATCACCACTTAATGCAACTTTACGGATATTTTTTCTACCATCCTTACTAGCTTTTTGTATGGCACCAGCAACCATGCTGTCTTTACCATAACCAATACCAACATTGCCATTGCCATCACCGACAACCACTGTTGCTGCAAAGCTGAAACTACGTCCGCCTTTAGCTACAGAAGCATTGCGATTGATATGTACAACGCGTTCGTCGTATTCTATACCGTCTGACTTCTTTTCATTACGTTTATCATTACGTCTGTCTTGTTTTGCCATATTTAATCCTTAAAAGTCTAGACCACCCTCGCGGGCTCCATCGGCTAAAGCCTTAACACGGCCATGATAAAGATAACCAGAGCGATCGAACACTACTTTCTCAATATTCTTTTCTTTGGCTAGCTCGGCAATCATTTTGCCAAGTTCAGCTGCTGCACTCATATTTCCTTTAGATCCACTTATGCGTTCGGCAACACTTTTAGAAAGAGTTGATAACCCAACCAAAGTTTGTCCTGTTTCGTCATTAATGATTTGCACTGACATATTTTGCAGTGAACGATTAACACTCATACGAGGACGCAAAGCAGTTCCAGACACACTATTTCTAATATGCCATTTACGACGCTGTTTAAGCATTTTTTTTCTTTTTTGCTGTTTCATTTCGTTAGCCTACCTTATTTAGCAAAAGACTTACCCGCTTTACGACGGATAATTTCATCAGAATAACGAATACCTTTACCTTTATATGGTTCAGGTTTACGAATTGCGCGAATATCAGCAGCTGTTTGTCCTAATACTTGTTTGTCACAACCTTTTAGGATTATTTCAGTATTACTTGGTAATTCAGCACTAATGCCTTCGGCCAATTCATGTATTACAGGATGACAAAAGCCTATCTGAAATTCAATCTTTCTACCTTTTAAGGCAGCACGATAACCAACACCTTCTATAAGAAGTCTCTTGGTAAACTGTTCACTTACACCAATAACCATATTAGTTATTAGTCGATAATAAGTGCCCTGTAGGGCTTTTTGAGAAACATCCTCTTGGTCAGTGCGATCCACAGTTAGACTATTTCCATCTTCGGCAACAGTAGCAGTAATACCACCTGTCAAATCTAGTGTTAGTTCACCGTGTTTGCCCTTGACCGTTATGGAGTTTCCGCTCATTACGGCGTCTACTCCAGCAGGAAGCATCATGGGTTTTTTAGCGATTCTTGACATTATATTCCTTAAAAGACGGTCGCGAGGATTTCGCCACCAACTGCCCTTTGACGACACTCTTTGTCGCTTATAATACCTTGTGAAGTGCTTACGATATCGATACCAAAACCATTGCGCACAGGGCGTAATTGATCTTTAGTGGCATACATACGACATCCAGGCTTAGATACACGTTTAATTTCAGTTATTACGCGTTCTTTTTCTTCACCATACTTCAAGGTTATCTTGATAGAGTTCTGAGGTTTTGCTTCAACGATTTGAAAATCATTGATAAAACCTTCTTTCTTAAGTACTTCCAACATTCCAATTTTTACTTTGGATGCAGGTACTTCAGTATGATTATATCCACGCATATTAGCATTGCGGATACTAGTCAACATATTAGCGATGGGGTCACTTAAGCTCATTGCTACTCCTTACCAGCTCGACTTACGAACACCTGGGATTTCTCCCTCTAGTGCCAGTTTGCGAAAACAACATCTACAGATTTTAAATTTGCGATAGACCGAACGAGGGCGACCACAAAGCTGACAACGAGTATATTCGCGTGAGCTAAACTTCTGCTTTTTATTACACTTTTCAATTAGTGCTTTTCTAGCCATCTTGATCCTTTATTTCTTACGAAATGGAAAACCAATGGCTTCCATTGTCGCTAGAGATTTTTCAGCGTTAGAATTTTCAAAAACTAAAGTAATATCCATGCCAAATTCTTGATCGACATCAGCAATACTTAGTTCTGGGAAAATTGATTGCTCGGCAACTCCTAAAGAGAAATTACCAGCCTTATCGAAAGATTTACGGCTATAACCGTTAAAATCACGAATTCTAGGCATTGCAAGGGACATAAAGCGATCTAGGAAATTGTACATGCGTTCACCACGCAATGTTACACGAGTTCCAACGGCATCGCCTTCACGAAGTTTAAAGTTAGAAACTGACATTCTAGCCTTGATTACAACAGGTTTTTGACCTGTGATTTTACCCAAAACAGTTTGTGCAGACTCAAAACGCTTTGCTTCGTTTTTAGCTTGACCCATGCCAATATTTAAACAAATTTTGTTTAATTTTGGCGCGGCCATTTTATTTTTGATTCCAAAAGATTCACAAATCTTTGGAACAACTTCAGTGTTGAATTTTTCTTGTAGTCTAGACATTATCTTTCTACCTACTTGGCAGCACGTTTTGCGTCATAAACGCTTTTTAACTGCACATTAGAAATATGAATAGGACATTCTTTTTCAATGCGACCACCTTTTGGGTTAGCCTGCGTTGGTTTTAAATGCCTAAAACGTTTATTAACACCTTCGACAATAACTTTATTACTGTCGACCAGAACTTGAAGAACTGCACCTGTACGGCCTTTATTAGCACCGGCAATTACAGTTACCTCTTCACCTTTTTTAATTTTATTAGCCATCATATACTCCTAGACAACTTCTGGTGCGAGGGAAACAATCTTCATAAAAGAACCTTTACGTAACTCACGAGCTACTGGTCCAAAAATTCTTGTTCCGCGAGGAGCACCGTTACCGTCTAAAATTACAACAGAATTGGTATCAAAACGAACAGTTGTTCCGTCGGGGCGTCTTATATCTTTCTTGGTGCGAACTATCACACCTTTTACCACTTCACCCTTCTTAACCGCAGAACGGGGCATGGCCTTCTTTACACTCATCACAATGACATCACCAATCTTAGCGTAACGACGCTTTGAGCCTCCAAGTACCTTAATGCACATGCATTCTTTAGCACCTGAATTATCGGCAACATCGAGTCTTGTTTGCATTTGTATCATAACAATTCTCCTGCGTTATAATTTAACGCTTTTTGCCTTTTCAGTGATAGAAACCAAACGCCAACGCTTAGATTTACTCATAGGACGTGTCTCCATGAATTGAACCTTATCGCCAACGAGGCTTTCATTTTTTTCGTCGTGCATAACAAAACGGCTATGACGTCTCATCACCTTCCCATATTTGGGATGACGAGCTTGACGTTCAACTTCAACCACACGGGTTTTGTCCATTTTATCTGTAACCACGGTACCTAGCATTATTTTACGTGTAGAACGTTCTGCCATGGTTTAATCCTTTTTCTCTAATTCGCGTTCACGGATAACCGTTTTAACACGAGCAATGTCTTTTTTTATTACACCAAGTCGTGACACAGCCACGTCTTGAGAAGCAGTAGCAAGTTGAAAACGAAGATTAAATAACTCTTTTGCAAGAGAACCTTCGAGACTTACTAATTCATCGGCACTTTTGCTACGAATCTCAGATGGTTTCATCGTTATACCTCTTTACCATTCTAACTCTAATTGGAAGCTTATGTGCTTGACGACGAAATACTTCACGAGCAATTTCTTCAGAAACACCTTTAAGCTCAAAAAGTATAGTGCCAGGCTTAACAACAGCCGCCCAATAATCAACTTCACCTTTACCTTTACCCATTCGTGTTTCTGCAGCTGTTGCAGTAACAGGTTTATGAGGAAATATGCGAATAAACAATTTGCCTTCACCACCTGTAAAATGTGCACAAGTTAGACGACAAGATTCAATTTGACGACCAGAAATCCAAGCGTTTTCTAAAGATTGCATTCCATAATCGCCATAAGCAACATAGTGACCTTTGGCAGCTACACCTTTGTTAGAGCCGCGCATTTGTTTACGGTATTTAACTCGCTTTGGCATTAGGGCCATTTTTGCTCCGTTCCTCTGCGTTACTCATATCAAGAATTCCTTTGAATATCCAAACCTTTACACCTAAGTCTCCATAGGTTGTAATTGCGTTTGTATAACCATAATCAATATCGGCATCCAAAGTAGACAGCGGCAATGCTCCCTCTTGAATAACCTCAGCACGTGCGATGTCCGCTCCATTTAAACGACCAGCAACACGGATTTTAATACCCAATGCACCTGATTCCATAGAGAGATCACGAGCTCTTTGCATAACACGGCGAAAAGATCCGCGGCGTTCCAACTGTTGAGCAATATTGGCAGATACCAATTTTGCATCTAAAGAAGGTTTAGCAACTTCATTGATTTTGATGTTTACCTTGCATTTTGTTAGCTTGGCAACTTCAGCGCGTAAAGCATCGATATCACGACCTTTAGGACCTATAATAAGTCCTGGACGTTCGGTGCTAATGGTCATTACGAGTTCTTCATCACCACCGATTGGGCGGCGTTCGATCTCGATCTTAGAGATACCAGCGTGTGATAACTTCTTGTTAGTGAAGCGTTTGATCTTTTGATCTTCTACGAGCTTATCGCCAAACTCGTACTTACTGGCACTCCAACGGGATTTCCAAGGACGTGTATATCCAAGACGAAATCCGTAGGGATGTGTTTTTTGTCCCACCTACTACTCCTTTCCTGATGAAAGTTCAATGGTTATATGGCTAGTTCGCTTACGAATCGGTGTCGCGCGCCCCTGAGCCCTTGCAATAAAACGATGGATGGTGGGTCCTTCGTCGGCGAATGCCTTGCTGATGAACAAATCATCCACATTAGGATCATCTTTTTCAACAGCATTGGCCACGGCAGATTTAACTACCTTTGTTATCATATAAGCCGCACGTTTTGGCAAGCTATCTAGAATCTCTAACGATTGATTGGCATTTTTACCACGAATCGCATCAAGAACTAAACGTACCTTACGAGCTGACATACGAGCATTTTTATGTTGTGCTACATAACTCATTCTTTACCCTTATTTTTTCTTATGTCCACGGAATGTGCGTGTTGGCGCAAATTCACCTAATTTGTGACTTACCATCATTTCAGTAATAGCGACATCAACAAATTTGTTACCACAATGAATTGAAAAAGTACAACCAACAAAATCTGGGATAATTGTACAGGCTCGAGCCCAAGTCTTAATGGGTTTTTTATTTCCCTCAGCTTTAGCTTTCTCAACTTTTTTAATTAACTTGAGGTCAACTGCGGGACCTTTTTTTATAGATCTACTCATTAGGATCTCCCACGACGATGTCGCACAACAAATGTATTAGTAAGTGATTTAGCTTTTCTGGTACGACCACCTTTGGCGTATATACCAGTTGGAGAACAAGGATGTCCACCAGAGTTACGGTCTTCACCACCACCCATTGGGTGATCAACTGGATTTTGAGCTGTACCACGAACTGTTGGCCTCCAACCTCTCCAGCGATTACGTCCAGCCTTACCCTGTTTTACTAAAGAATAATCTTTATTTCCAACAGTACCGACTGTAGCGCGAGCTAATCCTGAGATACGTCTAACAGCACCAGATGGCAATGTAACTTGAACCCAAGTACCATCTTCATCTTTAGCTGATAATTTTGCCCACGAACCGGCACTACGCGCCAAACTAGCGCCTTTACCAGGTTCCGTCTCAACAGCATGTATAGTATACCCTACTGGTATATTACGCATTTCCATTGCATTTCCAACCTCTGGTTCAACTTTTGAACCACTTAGCAAAACTTGACCTACTTCAAGATTTTGTGGCGCAATAATATAACGTTTTTCACCATCGGCATAATGCAAAAGAGCAATGTTTGAAGAACGATTTGGATCATATTCAATAGTAGCAACAGTGGCTGGCACATTATCTTTAGTACGCTTAAAATCAATAATACGATACTTACGAGCATGACCGCCACCGCGATGACGTACTGTTATGCGACCTGTATTATTACGGCCGCCGTTTTTCTTTAAGGTTTCAACGAGGCTTTTTTCTGGTGTATCAGTAGTGATTTCTGCGAAATCAAGACTGGTCATGCCACGTCTTCCTGGTGTATTTGGCTTATACTTTTTCATTTTATACGAACTCTATTGAGTTATCCTTATTCAAAGTAACATAAGCTTTTTTCACTTGTGCGCTGCGTCCGTAACCACCTTTACGATTGCGACGCTTTGCAGCGTGACAAACAATAGTGCGTACATTTTCAACTTTTACAGAAAAAAGCTCTTCTATAGCTTTTCCAATTTGGATCTTATTGGCACGCTTATCAACCTCAAAAGGATACGTATTTTGAGTATTGATCATAGTCATGCCCTTTTCACTTACGATAGGACGTTTTACAATTTCATGTGCTTTCATTATTTAGCCGCCTTTTCAACTGCTTGAGTTATACCTTCTTTAGAGAAGATAGTAACTTCATTGTTGAGAATATCATAAGCATTTAATTCAGATGCAACCCGAACTTCAACACGAGGAATATTACGAAAACTTTTTACAAGATTTTCATTATAACCTTCTGAAACAACTAAAACACGTTTAGATGCTTTGAAATTATTCAGAATTGCTACTGCTTCTTTGGTTTTTGGAGCTGCAAAATCAAATGCATCAATTACTTTAACCTGAGAGTCTTGAACTTTAGAAAGAAGAGCCGATCTAACAGCAGCTTGTTTCATTTTCTTAGGAATTGTAACACTAAAATCGCGCGTACGAGGCCCCATTGCAACAGCACCGCTTCTATGATGAGGAGCACCCTTACGACCTTGTCTTGCATTACCAGTACCTTTTTGTTTAAAGGCCTTTTTAGACGAATAAACCAAATCACGTCTTGTCAACGTATTAGCATTACCCTGACGCTGATTAGCTTCATGAGCAACCACAACTTGTTTAAGAACCACGTGATTTACTTCTTCACCTAACTTAGTTATATCTACGACCAAGGTATCAACCTTTTCACCGTTTTTATTTAATACTTCTAGTTCCATTTTCTATTCCTTAGCCTAACTTATTGGTTGAACGAATAAAAACATGTCCACCCTTGGGTCCTGGGACACCGCCCTTAACCACAATAAGAGACTTTTCGACGTCGATTTCAAGAACTTGTAAATTACGCATAGTAATACGTTTATTTCCGTATTGACCTGGCATTTTCTTACCCTTGATAGTTTTTCCTGGATCTGCACACATTCCGATAGAGCCTGGCTTTCTTTCCCAATCTCCACCATGCGATGCACGACCACCTCCGAATCCCCAGCGTTTTACAACACCAGAAAAACCGCGGCCTTTAGAAACACCCACAACATCGACGCTAGCAACATCAGCAAAGATGTTTACGTCTAAATCTTTCTCAACGTCAACTTCTTGACCATCATCAAGACGTACTTCACGTACAACTTGTTTAACAGCCTTACCGTTCTTAGCAGCCTTACCCGCTTCTGGTTTATTAATACGTGATTTTTTCTTGTCACCAAAACCAATTTGGATCGCACTGTAACCATCCTTTTCAACCGTCTTGACCTGCAAGATTGGACAAGGACCTGCTTCAATTACTGTAGCCGGCACCAACTTACCATCTACAAAAAGATGAGTCATACCAAGCTTTTTTCCTAAAATTCCAGTCGCCATAATACTTCCTAGAATTTCTCTTTCAAACTAATTGAAATACCAGCCGGCATAGTCAAACGACCAACAGCATCAATAGTTTTAGGGGTCAAATCAAGCAAATCGACTAAACGTTTATGAGTACGAGCCTCAAATTGTTCACGCGACTTCTTGTTAACATGCGGAGAACGCAATACTGTATAACGTTCTATCCTTGTTGGAAGTGGGATTGGACCTGCGACCTTGGCTCCAGATTTCTTAGCTGTTTCAACAATGTCAAAAGTAGCTTTATCTAGTAGCTCATGATCATAGGCTTCAATCTTTATCCGGATTCTTTCTCCAGCCATAAGATCTTTTTCCTTTAATAAGGACCCATTGGATCAAAAAAAACACCCTCACACATTTGAGGGCCATGTAATATATCGTTTTAAAATATATTTGCAATAAATTTTATTTTTTTATTAAAAAAAATAGCCCTCTTTATTTGAGGGCTATTTTTTAAGAATAAATATTTTATTTATTTTTTAGGACGTTTTGCACCATACTTTGAACGACCTTGTCTGCGCGACTCTACACCTGTAGCATCATAAACACCGCGCACAACGTGATAACGCACACCTGGAAGATCACGAACACGACCACCACGCACCAATACGATACTATGCTCTTGTAAATTATGACCTTCACCACCGATATAGGCAGTTATTTCTTTCCCGTTAGAAAGACGAACACGCGCAATCTTACGCAATGCCGAATTAGGCTTCTTTGGGGTTTGAGTTTTCACCTGAGTACATACACCACGCTTAAAAGCACAGCTTTCAAGCACAGGTGAATTAGAACGTTTTTTTACTTTAACGCGACCCTTACGGACCAGTTGATTAATTGTTGGCATTTACCAATTCTCCTTCAGTTTCTAAATCAGTTTTAACTTCTTCTTCAAGGATTTCAGGTGCTTGAATTTTAAGCGGAGCCTTGAAAAGAGATTGTAATCCCGTTCCTGCAGGAATTACATGTCCCAGTATAACGTTTTCTTTTAAACCGACAAGGTTATCTACCTTACCAGTAATAGCGGCATCAGTCAAAACCTTAGTAGTTTCTTGGAATGAAGCTGCCGATATAAAACTCTGGGAATTAATAGCCGCCTTAGTAACACCTAATAATGCTGGTGTTCCTGTGGGTGGCTGTTTTTTTGCTTCGATAAGACGCGCAACCTCAGATTTGAATAGCCATTTATCGACTTCTTCATTTGCAAGGAAACGACTATCTCCGGGATCTTCAACGTGAACCTTAGACAATTGGGCACGATTAATAATTTCTATATGCTTATCATCGATTCGCACGTTCTGGGTTGAGTATACACCTTGAACTTCTTTTAATAGATAACGTTGCAATTCTTCTTCACCCAAAATAGCAAGAATATCCTGCAAAACTAAAGGTCCATCAACTAGACCTTCACCTTTTTTAATAGGATCTCCAGTATGTACTCGCAAGTGCTTACCTTGAGGTATCAAATACTCTTTAGTAATGTCCGCATCTACGTTAGAAACTCTAACTACGCGTTTACCACGTTTTTTGTCACCTATTTCCACAATGCCGTCTATTTCAGATAGAATTGCTGGCTCTTTAGGTTTTCGAGCTTCAAATAACTCTGTTACACGTGGTAAACCACCAGTAATATCCTGAGTACCTGCAATCTCACGAGGTGTTTTTGCCAAGACTGCACCAGCTTTTATCTCGGTACCTTCTTGCGCCTCTAAATGCGCTTTCTCTTGGATTCCATATATGCCCGCAACTTCACCATCTGCAGTTTCAATTACAATTTGAGGATGATAGTCACCTTTATGTTCCATAATAACAGAACGTTTAATACCACTGGTATCAACTTCTTCTTTCATAGTAATATCCGCTATAATATCTTCATAACGCACCTTACCTGCATGCTCTGAAATAATAGGCACCATATGTGGATCCCATTTAGCAAGAACATCTTTAGATTTGACTTTATCACCATTAGCAACAGGTATTTCCGCACCTGTTGGAACAGCGTATCTTTCAATCTCACGACCTTTAGTATCTTGTACTGCAATGAAACCATTACGATTTAATACTAATGACTTACCTTCCTCATTGAACACTGTTTTTAAATTGTCATAAACAACAATTCCAGATTTCTTAGCATGAAACTCTGACTCTTGCAATGCACGAGAGGCAGTTCCACCAATGTGGAAAGTACGCATGGTAAGCTGAGTTCCTGGCTCTCCAATTGACTGCGCTGCAATAATTCCAACTGCCGTTCCAGGTTCAACCATAGAACCAGTAGAAAGCATCATACCATAACATTTAGCACAAATACCCCTATCAGCCTCACAAGTTAAAGGTGAACGCACACGTATCTTGTCATAATTTAACGCTTCAATCTTTTTAGCTATTTCTTGAGTAATTAATTCTGACTCTTTAACAATCACTTCACCGGTTACAATATCAACAATTGTATCTCTAGCAACACGACCATAGATATTTGTACTCAAAGATACATCAATCTCGTCTCCACGATATACGACTCCTTTAGTAATACCCCTAAGAGTACCACAATCAGTCATAGTAATTACCTGGTTTTGAGAAACATCAACTAATTTACGCGTTAAATAACCTGAATCCGCTGTTTTTAAAGCAGTATCAGCCAAGCCCTTTCGTGCACCGTGTGATGATGAAAAGTACTCGAATCCACGTAAACCTTCTTTAAAGTTTGATTTAATAGGAGTCTCAATAATATCACCATTAGGCTTAGCCATCAATCCACGCATACCAGCTAACTGACGAATCTGCTGTTTAGAACCACGAGCTCCAGAATCCGCCATAATATAAACAGGATTCATAGGACCATCATCATTCGGCATCTGATCTTTAAGAGTTTGCATCATAGACTCACCAATTTGTTCTGTAACATGAGTCCAAATGTCAATAATTTGATTGTAACGCTCCATACGGGTTAAAGCACCCATCTTAAAATCACGCTCAATCTTTTTAACTTGTTTATCACCAGCCGCTAACAAAGTAGCTTTATCATCAGGTATTACCATATCAGCATGGCCAAAAGAAATACCCGCAAGAGTTGCTTGCTGATAACCAAGCGATTTTAAATCATCAATCAATTTAATTGTTGGAATACGACCATTTATAGCATAACAATCGGCAATCACATCTTTAAGAACACCTTTTTTCATAGCCTTATTATAAAAAGGCATATTTTTTGGTAAAATGTTATCAAAAATAACGCGACCAACCATAGTTTCAACTAAACGACCTTTTCCACCACTAATTGAACCATCAGTTAAGACTTTACGACCTTCTTCTAAACCTATCAAAATTCGATCATGAATTTTAATTACATTTTGAGCATAAGCCATCAAAACTTCTTCATTGTTACTGAAAATCTTTGTAGCTTCCTTACTACCGTTTGGTAAGCCTGTAATAAAGTAACAACCCAATACTATATCCTGTGAAGGACTTAGCGTAGGTTCGCCAGAAGCAGGTGAAAAAATATTTTGCGGAGCCATCATCAGTAAGAAAGCTTCAACCTTTGCCTCTTGAGACAACGGTAAATGCACAGCCATCTGATCACCATCAAAGTCCGCATTAAAACCACCACAAACTAAAGGATGCAACTGAATAGCCTTACCTTCAATTAAAACTGGTTCAAAAGCTTGAATTCCAAGACGATGCAATGTTGGTGCTCGATTAAGCATTACAGGATGATTTTTAATCACATCTTCTACAATGCCCCAAATTTCCTCATCTTGTCTATCAATCATCTTGCGAGCACTCTTAATAGTGTCACATAAACCACGATCTTTCAACCTGCGAATAATAAATGGTTGATAAAGTTCCAAGGCAATGCGTTTAGGCAATCCACATTGATGCAATTTTAATTCAGGTCCCACAACAATTACAGAACGGGCTGAATAATCCACACGCTTACCTAATAAATTGCCACGGAATCTACCCTGCTTACCTTTAATCATATCAGTTAATGATTTCAGAGGACGATTACCTGTTCCCAATACAGCACGCTTACAACGAGCATTATCAAATAAAGCATCAACTGCTTGTTGTAGCATACGTTTTTCATTTTTGATAATAATTTCTGGAGCATTTAAATCCATTAGATTTTTCAATCTATTATTACGATTAATTACTCGCCTATACAAATCATTCAAATCACTTGTAGCAAAATTACCTGATTCCAAAGGAATAAGAGGTCGCAATTCAGGAGGTATAACGGGTATCACATTAAATATCATATCTTCTGGTTTATTTAATGATTCACCAAAGGCCTCTACTATGCGCAAACGTTTGATAATATTCTTTTTAGTTTGTTGAGATTTTGTTTTTTCAAAATTTTCTCTTAACTCTACTGCCATTTTAACAACGTCAATAGTAGATAAAATATCACGTATTGCTTCTGCACCCATAGCTGCACGGAACTCTGCACCAAACTTAGCACGAGTTTCTGCATACTCTTCTTCAGAAAGTATTTCACAAAATTTCAACGGAGTATCACCCGTTTCAATAACTATATATTTTTGGAAATAAATAACTTGCTGTAAATCAATTGTTTTAATGTCTAGCAAATTAGCAATTTTAGAAGGAATAGCCTTAAAAAACCAAATATGCGCAACTGGAGCAGCTAAATTAATGTGCCCCATTCTTTCACGACGCACTTTAGACCTAACTACAGATACGCCACAACGGTCACAAGTAATACCTTTATATTTGATACCTTTATGCTTGCCACAAAAACATTCCCAGTCCTTAGTAGGCCCAAAAATCTTTTCACAAAACAAGCCGTCACGTTCTGCACGGAACGAACGGTAATTGATAGTTTCTGGTTTTTTAACTTCACCATGACTCCAAGACCGCACTTCCTCAGCTTTGGCAATAGATATACAAACTCGTGCAATATCATTAATTTTATCTATTTCACCTGTTTCAGGGGCTGCAGCTTCAACAGCGTCTGCCAACTCTGTTCCCGCGAAAATATCTTCTGTATCTGATTGATGTTTTTCAGTACGTAAATTTAAACCCAAACCACGGATTTCATTAACTAATACTTGAAAAGAAACTGGAGTACCAGATTCTAAAACATTTTTTCCTCGAATCATAGATTCGTATATTTTTGTTCTTCCATCAACATCGTCAGATTTTACAGTCAAAAGTTCTTGTAAAATAGATGCTGCTCCATAAGCCTCTAAAGCCCAAACTTCCATTTCTCCAAAACGCTGACCACCCATTCTAGCTTTACCGCCTAATGGTTGTTGCGTAATCAAAGAATAAGGACCTGTACCACGTGCATGAATTTTGTCTTGCACTAAATGATGCAATTTCAACATATACATCACGCCAACAGTTGTACGTTGTTTAAACTTCTCACCCGTACGACCATCATAAAGTTGTGATTTACCGCTTGGATTCATGCCCGCTTCGTTTAAAGCTTCGGCTATATCCTCTTTATTAGCACCAGTAAATACTGGAGTAATAGCTTGATATCCCATTAGCTTAGCTGCAAAGCCTAAGTGAGTTTCCAAAATCTGACCGACATTCATTCGCGATGGTACGCCTAACGGATTTAAACATATATCAACGGGAGTACCATCTTCCAAGAATGGCATATCTTCTTGAGGCATTACCCTTGATACAACACCTTTATTTCCGTGTCGACCCGCCATTTTATCACCAGCTTGTAATTTTAACTTTCTAGCAACATAAACTTTAACAAGCTCTAACACTCCATGAGGAAGTTCATCACCATAACGCAAGTTATTTAATGCTTTCTCTTTTTCTGCACACAAAGCTGACACACCTGCATCATACTCTAAAATTGCATCTTTACATTGCCTTTCCTTGCCAGGTTCAAATTTAATATCTTCAACCTTCAAACTCTCTGAAATAGCAATGTACTCATCAGCTTTAAGACCCATAGGTAAAACACCAACCTTACGACCTTTAACATCAACAAGAGGTGCCCCATTAAGTTCTTCAAGTGTAGCAAATTTTTTCTTAATTAATTTAATAATTTTCTCATTACTCTCTTCGCGTACAACCTTAAGTTTTGCTGTCGGAGCTCTACGTCTTGGTGCGCCATCTTCACCGCCACCATTTCGCTTAAACTTCTTAACATTAACTACAGTGCCAATAACACCTGGTTTAACGCTCAAAGAATCATTTTTTACATCTTCAGCTGATTTACCGAAAATTGAATATAATAATTTTTCTTCTGGCGTTAAATCGCTTTTAGATCTCGGTGCAATTTTCCCTACTAAAATATCTCCAGGATTAACTTTAGTACCAATAGCTACTACGCCACTGTCATCTAAATTTGCCAAGGCGTCTTCTGGAACATTAGGTATATCACGAGTAAATTCTTCTTGACCTAACTTAGTCGCCCTAATTTCAGCAGAAAAACACTCTATATGAATAGAAGTAAATGTGTCATTTTTTAATAAATTTTCATTTACTAAAATAGCGTCTTCAAAGTTATAACCTTCCCAAGGTACAAACGCCACTGTAATGTTTTTACCTAAGGCCAAAACACCACCGTCAGTTGCAGGGCCGTCCGAAATAACCTGTCCAGCACTAACCTTTTCACCAACTTTTACCAATGGTTTTTGATTAATACAAGTACGCTCATTCAAACCCTCAAACTTACGCAATTTATATTCTTTGTCACCTATCACAATTAAATTAGATTGAACTTTTGTAACTGTCCCTGCTTCCTCAGCAATGACAATCATTCCAGAATTTTTAGCAATTTCTGCCTCCATTCCTGTAGCAACCCAAGGTTGTTCAGTACGCAACAAAGGCACTGCTTGACGTTGCATATTAGATCCCATCAATGCACGATTAGCGTCATCATGCTCTAAGAAAGGTATCAAAGAAGCTGATACACCAACCAATTGTTTAGTTGATATATCCATTAATGTAACTTTTGATGAAGCAACTAATTTTACATCTTGTTGATTTCTAACTAATACTTGATCAGGAACAATACGATTACCGTCCATCTCAACGTCTGCTTGCACAATAAATTGATCTTCTTCTTCATCAGCACGCATTTCTACTAATTCATCGGTAACGCACCCGTCTACTACCTTACGATAAGGAGTTACAATAAATCCCATATCATTTATAGATGCATAAATAGATAAAGACACAATCAAGCCAATATTAGCGCCCTCTGGTGTCTCAATAGGACATACTCGCCCGTAATGAGACATGTGAACATCTCGCACCTCAAAGCCTGC
Organism: Planctomycetota bacterium; assembly: GCA_027063065.1. Taxonomy (GTDB): domain Bacteria; phylum Planctomycetota; class JAMOSO01; order JAMOSO01; family JAMOSO01; genus JAMOSO01. The sequence continues at coordinate 19,983 of JAMOSO010000003.1, forward strand.
GCGTTTACGATTAAGACCACCTGGCCCCAAAGCAGAAAGTCTGCGTTCATTTGTTAACTGCGAAAGCGGGTTTGATTGATCGACAATATGAGATAATTCACCGCGACTAAAGAAATACTCAATAGCTGATGAAACAGCCTGGGACTGAACCAATGAACGAGGAGTTAAACGATCCTCGTTTTTTAAAGTCATTTTTTCTTTAACACCACGAGTTAAACGCAATAATCCACGTTGTATTTCCATGCCTAACATCTGATCTATTGTTCGCACACGACGATTACCTAAATGATCGATATCATCTAAATGCGCGCCGTTACTTCCCGAACGTATATCAAGCAAATATTGAACAATGCCTTGCATATCAGTTTGAGTCAAAGTAAAAATTTGTTCGTCTACATTGACATTTAACTTACGATTTAAACGAAATCGACCAATATTTCCTAAATTATAACGAGAAGGATTCTCAAATCTTTCTTCAAATAATTCTCTCGCTTTATCAATAGGAGCCGGACTACGAGGGCGTACTTGCTGATATATTCTAATTTTGGCTTCGTCGGCACTTTTTGTAGTATCCTGACGAATAGTATTCAATAACAAATCATCTTTAACTTCTTTAATAACAGAAAAACTTTTCAGTCCTGTTGACTCAATAGCTGCTATCATTTCTTCAGGAATCACTTCTTTTGACTCAAGAAGAACCTCACCCGTATTAGGATCGATAATATCTTCAACTAAAACACAGTTCGCCAATTGTTTGTAATCTGATTTTGAATTAATATTTATAGTTTCCACATTATAAAAACATGAAAGAATATCCTTATCGCTACTATTTTCACCCATGGTAGCGCGTAAAAAACAAGTGGCAACTACTTTGACACGTTGATCAATTTTTAAACGTAAAATATTACGATTAGTAACTTCCAACTCCATCCATGAGCCCATTTCAGGTATAATGCGACAAGTAACTAATTTTTGACCTGATGGATGTGTAATTTCTGCAAAATCCACTCCTGGAGAACGCTGAATTTGTGATACGACAACGCGTTCAGCACCATTTATCAAAAATTCACCGCCACCTATCATTTTGGGAACTTCACATAAATAGATAGATTCTTCGACTGACTCATCGTCACGTGTAAAACGCAACCAAAGTTTAAGTGGATATGAATAGGTTAGACCTAAATCTCTACACTGTTGTACAGTGAAACGTGGCTCTCCCAATTCGTACTTGATGTACTCAAGAGCCATCGAGCCATCATAGCTCGATATGGGGAATAGCTCGCTAAATATTTTTTCGAGGCCTACATGTTGACGATCACAATATAGAACATCTTTTTGGAGGAAGGATTGATAAGACTTTCGCTGAATATCAGTTAATGTTCCAACTTTTGCGATAGATTCAACCTTTTTACCGTAGTGACGGATTTCCATCCGGACTCCTTAAGTAACAATTATTTTATTATATGAAAGAACTATAGGAGACCACCTCGTCGAGGGGTCTCCTATAGAGAAAAGTAACTTATTGTGTTACGCAATACTACTTAAGCTCAACAGTAGCTCCAGCTTCTTCAAGTTCTTTCTTAAGCTTTTCAGCTTCGTCTTTTGAAGCGCCTTCTTTAATTGTAGCAGGTACAGCTTCAACCATTTTCTTAGCATCGGCTAAACCAGCACCAGTAATACCACGAACTACTTTAATAACACCAATTTTTTTCTCACCGAAAGATGTCATTACTACATCAAATTCAGTTTTTTCTTCAGCAGCTTCAGCACCACCTGCAACAGGCATCGCCATTGCAGCCATTGGAGCAGCAGCAGATACGCCAAATTTATCTTCTAAGGCTTTAACCATATCAGCAAGTTCAATAACAGACAACTCAGCGATTTGATCAATAAGTTTTTGCACTGCTTCACTTACTTCTACTGCTTCTTTTGTTTCTTCAGACATTTTATTCTCCGTTGAATATATTTATATATATTTATTTAAATTTAAAAATTAAGCTTCTTCGTTTTTGTCTTTAATGGCATTAAGCACATTTCCGAGACCACGGATAGGACCTGCAAGTACAGTGGCCAATCCAGTTATAGGACCGTTCATCACACTTAACAATTGAGATAGTAAAATTTCGCGTGGTGGAATTTTTGCTAATTTAGCAATATCCTTATCGGTCATTAACTCACCTAAACAAAAACCACCTTTAACTACCACCGTATCATTTGCTTTTGCTAAATCACTAGCTTGTTGAGAAATAACAACAGGATCTGCGCCAGTAACAACCGCAGTTGGACCTTTACAAAACTCTGAAACACTAGCTGCATCAGTATCGCATAAAGCCACTTTTAACAAACGATTATTTACCACTCTTAATTTAGCATCAGCAGCTGCAAGTTTTTTACGGAAATTATATGTTGCCTCAGAATTCAATCTCGAACAATCAATAAAAACCATATTTTCACTAGCACCAACACTAGACTCAAAATCTTTTACTGCATAAGTATTTAGTACACTTGGCATAATTCCTCCTTACACAGCGATACTAACGCCAGGTCCCATAGTTGACGATAAACTGATACCTGAAATATAAGTACCTTTAACAGCTGTTGGCCGTAATTCTTTGATATGTTTAATAAACGCCTCAACATTCTGACAAAGTTTATCTTCATCAAAATCAGACTTACCAACAGATATTTGAATATTGCCAGCATCATCATTTCTAAATTCAACCTTACCAGCTTTAAATTCTGATATAGCATCTGCTATATTTGGAGTAACCGTTCCGCTTTTAGGGGAAGGCATTTTACCTTGAGGCCCCAAAACTTTACCTAGCTTACCTACAAAACGCATCATACTAGGATGAGCAATCACAATATCAAAATCCAACCATCCATCTGCAACTTTATTGGCTAATTCTTCACCACCAACTTCATCTGCACCTGCGTCTTTAGCTGCTTGAGCCATTGACTCGTCTACAAAAGCTATAATTTTGACATTTTTACCTGTGCCATTTGGCAAGCCAAAAGCACCACGTACTAATTGGTCCGCCTTTTTGGCATCAATTTCCAATTTTATAGCAATATCTAAATTCTCATTAAATCCAGCATTAGATGTTGATTTAACTAGCGCTACAGCATCCTTTACTGAGTAATTAATTTTCTCTTCGACCTTAGAGGCAAGAGCTTTATAGCGTTTACTGCGCTTCATTTTTACTCCTCTACCGTTAGGCCAATACTTCTAGCTGTGCCAGAAATAACTTTAAAACCAGCTTCATCACTAAAGATTCTTAAATCTTCACGTTTAGCATTAACAATTTCCATAACTTGCTCGCGCGTAACCGAGCCAACAATTTCACTACCTACATTAGAAGCACCTTTAGCTACACCAGCTGCTTTTTTAAGCAGAACTGCTGCAGGAGGACTTTTAAGTATGAAATCGAAGGAGCGATCTTCATACACAGAAATTTCTACTGGTATCACTGTACCACGAGATTCCTGCGTTCTATCATTAAACTGCTTGACAAAGTCCCCAATTGGAACTCCGTGCTGACCCAAAGCGGGACCCACTGGAGGTGCAGGCGTTGCCTGACCACCAGTGATCTGCAGTTTGATTTTGGCTTTTAAGGCTTTGCCTTTTGCTTTTGCCACTATACAAACTCCGTATTAGAACTTTTCAACCTGCCAGAACTCAAGTTCGACAGGCGTGGACCGACCAAAAATTGGAACCATTACAGTCATAGTACCCTTCTCATGATCGATTGACTCAACCGATCCTTCATAATTTTCAAACGAACCTTCCATAATACGCACATTATCTGAAATTTCAAAAATAGCTTTAGGCTTTGCCTTTTCAGCTTGAAAATCCATATCAGATTCAATACGCGCAATTTCGTCAGGACCCATAGGCACTGGCGCATCTCCACAACTATCTATAAAACCCGCTAAATTAGGGATATCTTCAAGAAAAAGCTGTGTTGTATCGTTGAATTCCATTTCTACTAAAATATAACCTGGAAAAATTTTGCGTTCAAAAACGCGTTTTTTACCAGATTTAATTTCAGAAAGACGCTCTGTAGGAACAAGAATTTTACCTATATAGGTTTGTGCTTCTGATCCATCAAGACGAGCCTCGATAGCTTCTTTTACATCAAATTCACGATCTGTATAAGTTCGTAGGGGGTACCAATTTTTAGCCATTTTGTCTCACTATATATTTCGGATTATATCCATCAGTCTAGCCACACCATTGTCCACTACGTAAACGTAGCTACCAAACAAGACACACAAAACAATAACTACAATCGTAGAATTGAATAAATCTTTTTTGGACGACCATGATACTTTGGCCATTTCAGATTGGACATCAACCAGAAAATCAACGCATCTAGGTTGTACCTGCGTGCAATAAAAACCTATAGCCAAAAAGACTACAACAATAGTTACTGCACCAACACCACCTAAGCTGACGGGATTACCTGAAACCATACCAAGCATAACATCACTAAACCAAGTATTAAATTCATTTGCAGCAAGTAGCGCAAAAAGTAATACTAAGCCTAAAACGCCCCATCTTGATATTTTTCCGTGTTCTGGTTTTATAATCATTTAGTTATCTCAAGGATTAACAAGAAAAACAGGAGTGGAGGGACTCGAACCCCCAACAATCGGATTTGGAATCCGGCGCTCTACCATTAGAGCTACACTCCTAGTTATAATTCTTATTTCTTCTTGCGCTCCTTATGCATGGTGTGGCTTCGGCAAAACTTACAAAACTTCTTAAGTTGGAGCTTTCCGGGTCCCTTGAGCTCTTTCTCAGTGTAGTAGTTGCGTTGCTTACATTCACCGCACTCTAAACAAACAATGTCGCGCATTATATGTCCTTTACTCTACGATCTTACTTACTACGCCAGCGCCAACGGTTCGTCCACCTTCGCGGATAGCGAAACGTAGATTGTCTTCCATAGCAATTGGGCTAATAAGTGTAATGATAAGTTTTAGATTATCACCAGGCATGGCCATTTCAGCATCACCCATAAGGTCTGCTGAACCAGTAACGTCAGTTGTACGGAAGTAAAACTGAGGACGGTAACCATTAAAGAAAGGAGTATGACGACCACCCTCTTCTTTTGAAAGAACATAAACCTCAGCTTCAAATTTAGTATGAGGTGTTACAGTTCCTGGTTTAATCAAACACATTCCACGTTGAATAGCATTTTTATCAACACCACGAAGAAGAAGTCCACAGTTTTCACCTGCTTGACCTTCATCTAATTCTTTATTGAACATTTCAACACCAGTACATGTTGTTGAAAGTTTTTCATCACGAAGACCAATAATATCAAGAGGATCATTAATCTTAACGATTCCACGTTCAATACGTCCAGTAGCTACTGTTCCACGACCCTTAATAGAGAAAACATCCTCTACAGGCATCAAGAAATCTTTATCAGTATCACGAACTGGTTGTGGAATATAGCTATCTAAAGCTTCCATCAATTCAATAATACATTTTTGTGCATCTGGATCAGCTGGGTTTTCTGAAGCTTTTAAGGCAGAACCAGGAATTACAGGAATATCATCACCTGGAAAATCGTATTTGCTTAACAATTCACGAATTTCAAGTTCTACCAATTCCAACAATTCTTCGTCATCAACCATATCAACTTTGTTTAAGAACACAACAATCGCTGGTACACCAACTTGGCGAGCCAACAAAATGTGTTCACGAGTTTGAGGCATAGGGCCATCAGCAGCTGATACCACGATGATAGCTCCGTCCATTTGGGCAGCACCAGTAATCATGTTTTTAACATAATCGGCGTGGCCTGGACAGTCAACGTGTGCATAGTGACGGTTTTCTGTTCCGTATTCTACGTGTGAAGTTGCGATTGTGATACCGCGATCACGTTCTTCTGGAGCATTATCGATCGAACCAAAGTCACGCTTTTCAGCTAGACCACGTTCAGCTTGAACCATGCAGATTGCGGCTGTTAAAGTTGTCTTTCCATGGTCAACATGACCAATGGTACCTACATTACAATGAGGTTTAGACCTATCAAATTTTTCTTTTGCCATTTTTTCTCCTACTTTAAAAAAAGTGGCTTGAATTACAAAATATATTTATTAGAAGCGCTACGCGTAATAGCTGTAAATGGAGCTGCTGATGGGATTTGAACCCATGACCTCGTCCTTACCAAGGACGTGCTCTACCCCTGAGCCACAGCAGCTCATGAATGGAGCGGGTAGAGAGAATCGAACTCTCGTCGCTAGCTTGGAAGGCTAGAGCTTTACCACTAAGCAATACCCGCATAAATGGTGGGGAGAGCAGGATTCGAACCTGCGAAGTCGAAGACAACAGATTTACAGTCTGTCCTATTTGGCCGCTTTAGTATCTCCCCAGTTATTATCTGGAGCCTCCAGTCGGATTCGAACCAACGACCTGCGGTTTACAAAACCGCTGCTCTACCAACTGAGCTATGGAGGCATTTCTTCATTTTAAAAGAGCTGTTGCTCAAGAGCAACTTTCCACTCGCCTTGCTTATGGAGGCGCAAATAATAAAACTTTGAGCATTATAGTCAAGAGTTTCTTTTCTTTTTTTTGATTTTTTTTGATTTAAACAAAAACATTATAAAAAAGCCCCTAAAAAGGGGCTTTTTTATACGACAACACGATTTTTAAATTAATATTTCTACAAAACACCAGATCTTGCAGATGCAATATGAACTAAATGATCATTGATTTTTCGATAACTAACCAAAACATCACTGTAACTTGTAATTAATAATGGATTCATTTTTTGCTCAGACACCTGAGACCAATGATTAGTCCTATATTTACGTATCTCTTTCTTAATAGCCTCACCTTCAGTCTCAGCAGTCACAGACACAACAGAAACCGCCTCATCATCTGCTGAAATAATCTTTTTAAACAAGCTATTTAGCCTGTCATTTAAGCTTTTCATTTCAACCATTTGATAACCTAAAAAGCCCAAACCATCTTCTCGCAACCTTATACATAATTTTAAAATTTGTGTTATATAATCGCTTACAGACTCATATTCGTCTGCCAACACCAAATGCGCACTTGATTCTTCTATCAATTCATGACTTAACACATCACCACGCACATCAGTAATAAATGCAGTAATTTCCTTCTGAACATTATCTAAGATATTTTCACGTTCAAATATCTTAGAAGCAGCCACATCATCATCGACATCTTCAAGAACCGCTTTTAAGTTATCCATCATCTCCTGAGTGCGAACACCCATTCTGTCAATTTCAAACTTACTTCTTTCTATTGCAGCCCACCCAGTTTCAAAATCAGCAAAATCCAACCCTGTCAAATAATGTTTATCAGACCCTGGCGAATCTGGAACTATACGCTCTAAAAATCGCGCAATAACTCTAACGAACGGCAAAAAGATTATAACATTTGCAATATTAAATACTGAATGTACAGTAGCTATACCAATAGTAATGGACGTGTACTCTTTTACCCCCATTTCATCAACCTTAAACGCCATAACATCAGGTATTCCAGAAAATTTAGCCAACAACCACTCTATGCCAGGTATATAAATTGGTATAAAAATAATAGTCATAACAAACACACCTACCACATTAAACAACATATGAAAGTAAGCAGCTCGCCTAGCATTTGCCGCAGCGCCAATGGACGCCAACATAGCTGTAATGGTAGTACCTATGTTTTCTCCCAACACCAAAGCACCTGCCGTTTGAAAATCAAGCAAACCCTGTGTTGCCAACGCAATAGTAATTCCCAAAGTGGCAGATGAAGACTGAACTATAAAAGTTAAAATACACCCAACCGCTACACATTTTAAAACGCCAAAGTAAGAATTAGCATGAAAAGTATTAAACCAAGCCTGAAATTCAGGCAAACTTTTCATTGGCTTAAACCCGTTTTTCATAAGCTCTAAACCAAAAAAAATCATTCCGACACCCATTATCGCCAAGGCAATATATCTAGTACGCTCACGTTTACTGAATAGATAAATAAATGCACAAACACCCAAGATAGGCAATCCATACTTACCTATCTTCAACGCTAAAACCCAACCTGTTATCGTAGTTCCTATATTTGCACCTAAGATTACACCCATAGCCTGATGCAAAGCCATAATCCCAGAATTTACAAAACCAATCGCCATTACAGTCGAAACAGATGAACTCTGCACAAAACACGTAACTAAAAGACCTGTAATAACTGCAGCAATCCTATTATCCGTTACAGCGCCAATCATCCTCCTCAAAGATGGACCAGTAATGGTTTGCAACCCTTCTGACATATATCGCATGCCCAAAAGAAAAATACCCAAACCACCCACAAGTGAAAATGCCATTTTCATCAACAAATCAGTATCCATATTTCCTCACAATACAATTAAAAAATCCTTAAACTCATTCAATTTTATAGATTAATTAACATCTAACAAGTTATTTATATATTTAAAATGAGGAACTAAAAAACGCCAACTGACAAATAAAAATCAAAAAAATAAGTTTTATACAAATACAAAAAGGGTGTTCCGCCAAAGCGAAACACCCCTTTCAAGGCGCGGTTGCACATATTTAAAATATTATAAATTCCACTTGTTCATAAACCGCGATTTACAAACAAATAAAACAATTAATTATTAACCAAGTAACGACAAGACTGACTGACTCATAGTATTTGCTTGCGACATCATCGATGTACCCGACTGCATCAAGATCTGATTTTTTGTAAATTCCATCATCTCTTTGGCAAAGTCTACGTCACGAATTCTACTTTCAGAAGCTGTTAGGTTTTCATTCGTAACCCGCAAAGATGAGATATTAGCATCTAAAGTATTTTTCTGAAATGCACCCAACTGCGAACGCTGACTTGACACATCAGCAATAGCCAAATCAATAATCTTTACCGCAGCATCTGGATCTGTAGACAAATCATTATCTCCACCAGATTTCAAAGTAGACAAAAAGCCACTTCTAGCATTACCATCACTATCTACAAACAATGTTTTAGTACCTAATAATGTAGAATGAGAAGACGCTATCCCCACTACTTTTTGCTCGTTAGGATTAGTGTTTGGGCCTAACTGAAAAGTCATACCACTTTCATGCACTACAAAAGTTCTACCTTTTGTACCGGTTCCACCATCTCCAACACTAGAAGAGGAGCTTCCCAACAACTCTATTTCACCAGTAAAGAATGTAGATGAAACGTTTAAAAAATTGCCCGATGCCGAGCCAGACATACCATTTACTGTAGCCTCAGCATCTAACCCATCATCAAAATCCTGTGTCCCAACAGTGGAAACATGAAACATATCAGCCGTACCTTCTAATACCTCAACTTCAATTCTAGCGTCACTACCAAAATCGGTAGACCATAAAGTACCATCTGTATTTGCTCTAATTCCTGTATTTTCACTTAAAGCATTAATACTATCAACAGCTTGAGCTCTAGTTTGATCTTTACCAAAAGATATAACCTCAGATCCTTCTTTTCCAGAAAATCTTATAGTAACATTTTTAGTGATTGGATCAGGAATTTCATCAGTATTAACCGCACGCTCTGAAACTCTCGATACAGCCACATTTATAGAAATTGTACTTGCAGAACCAAATTGTAAACCCCTAATTGTTGTGCCACTTAAATTTGTTGCTGGACCTGTTGTGCCACCAATATTTGTTGTAATCCTAAAATCCTGCGAACCATCCAATAAACGCTTACCAGAAAATCTAGTTGAATTTGCAATACGATCTATAGTTGCTATAGCAGAATCTACCTCATCCTGATTAGCCCTTATTTGCTGATCATCCATACCACCAGTATTTGCAGCCTCCACAGCCAAAACCCTAATATTTTTCAATAAAGTATTAACCTCACTTAACGCACCTTCTGCAGTGCCTATAATATTTGATGCGCGTTGAGAGTTTTCAATTGCTTGATCCATACCTCCGATTTGCGCTCTTAATTGCTCTGAAATAACCAAACCCGCAGGTTTGTCAGAAGCTCTATTAATTGCAAATCCTGAGCTTAACTTTTCTAGAGAACTATTCATTTTATCATCAGTTCTCAAAAGTTGATTGTGCGCATTGATTGATGCCACATTGTTGTTAATGCGTAGTGCCATTGTATCCTCCTTGAAGAATGTTGTTTACAGCTGGGTATCCCTATCCAACTGGCGACCATAAAAGAAACATCCTTGTTCTTACAGGTCTAGTTATAAAAAAAGAACATGCTAAAGACTTGCTTATTTCAAACATTTGCCTTCAACACCCAACTTATCGGACATAGAAAATAAACCTTTAGAAAAAAAATAAATCTTTTTTAAAACATCTTTTAAGTGTCAAATACAATTTATACAGAATAACACACAATATTTAGTGACATTTTTTGGCACTGCCAGAACCATGACGACAAAATATGTCACAAGACAAGTGACGTTTTTTGTCAAACAACAACTTTTCATATACCGCTTAAAACATAAACACCTACCAACAAACAACTTATCTAATTTGTATGTTTTTGGCACGATATTCTCTATAAGAAAACTGTTAATTTCACATCTTTTAAAGGAGAAAAAAAATGATGATGAAGAAAAAAGCATTCACCCTAATCGAGTTGATGATCGTTGTAGCTATTATCGCTATTATTGCAGCGATTGCGATCCCCAACTTACTAGCCGCAAAAATGAGCGCTAACGAAACAGCCTCTATCGGTAGTTTAAGCGCCATTAAAAATGCCGAAACTTTGTACGCAGAGCGAGATATTGATGGCGACGGCAAAGGCAATTACTGGAATTTAAACATTTATGGCCTTTACTCTATCCAAAACAATGCTGGTACTGCCATTAAACTAATTCAAGACCCTGCCACTGCTATGTCAGATACAAGCACTGTATTGACAAAAGCTGATGCTGATGCCGCTTTCGTTGCAGCTGGCGCAACTGCAGCCCCTGGTTATGGCATCGCTTATGTAGCCGCCAACAAAGCCCCTAAACAAGGTTACTACATTGCAGCAGGTACCGACGGTTGGGATACAAGCACAGATTCTTCTGTAGCCTTAGACTGTGTTACAGGTGGACAATATGTATTCAGTGCATATCCAGAGAAATACAATTCTACTGGCGTAATGACATACATACTTAACCAACAAGGCGTTGTATATCAAGGTGATTTAGCCCAAGGTGCAGCTGTAGCTAAATGGCCTGCAGAAAACCCTCAAACAGCATTGTTAACTGCTACAAATGCAGGCGTATCAAACGCTACTGCCAAATGGCAAGTTGCTAAATAATAACTAAGTTAGTACAGCTTAAATAAAAAAGGTCGCTATTATTAGCGACCTTTTTTATTTAAGCCATTAGATATCCTATTAAAATCTAATAAATAAAATGTTGACCTCCCTATGCTTTCCGCCACAATACCACGCATGCAAAGCATTCACACTTCATCAATTGAACAACTAATAGAACAGTTTCAGACTCTACCAGGGGTTGGCAAACGTAGTGCAGAAAGGTTTGCTTACCACATTTTAAAGACCCCAACCAATGATGCTATGAATATGGCCAGAGCCATCAGAGATGTAAAACAAAATATTCGCAATTGCAACTGTTGTTTTAATATTACTGAAGATGATTTATGCACCATCTGTAATAGTTCTAAACGTAACCAACGCCAATTATGCGTTGTGGAATTTCCAAAAGATCTATTTAGCATCGAAAAATCTGGACTATACAACGGCGTATACCATGTACTGTTAGGAAAACTATCCCCCCTTGATCATATTGGCCCTGAACGATTAAAAATTGCTGAATTATTTCAAAGATTAAAGCAAAATGAATTTGACGAAATAATCTTAGCTACAAACCCAACTGTGGAGGGGGATGCAACTAGCTTATATATAATAAAAAAAATAAAGGAACTAAACATCAGCACCCATATCAGTAGGTTAGCACGAGGTATTCCTGCAGGCGCAGAAATCGAATTTGCATCAAAAGCTATGCTAAGCGATGCTCTTTCCAAAAGACAAGGTATCAATTAATGCAATTACAAACAAATCTTAATCTAAAATTGCAACAAACTCTTAAAATAACACCTAGAATGTTGCAGTCTATTGAAATTTTACAATTACCTATCACTAAATTAGAAGAATACATCAATAATGAACTTGTCTCAAATCCCGCATTAGAAATCACTGAAAACTCCACTGAAATAAAACAAAACCTACAAGAAGATAAAGAAAAATCGCTTAGAAAAGATGAAGGTGACTTCAGTGCCGTAGATGAATTAAGCAAGGATGATATGTGGGACGACGCTTTCGACACTCCCAAAGGACCTAAATCATCAAACGAAGAATATGGCAAAATGGAAGCAATTGAAAATACAGCCGAAATTAAAGAAACACTAAAAGATTATCTAACCGAGCAAATGCAATTTTTAGATCTAAGCCCAGAAGAAAAAAAAACACTTGAGTTTTTAATAGAAAATATTGAAGACAGTGGTTATATAGGCACTAACTACGAAGAATTAAAAAAGATTGCTCCAGTCAAGGTAGACAATGATATTTGGGAAGCTATGGTTAGAACCTTAAAAGAAATGGATCCACCTGGTGTCGGAGCTCAAAATCTACAAGAAACCCTATTACTACAACTATATTTTAATGGCGGCGACAATCGTATCGAAGAAATGTTAATAAAAGAACACCTGGACGACATTCTACACAACCGCATACCACAAATAGCAAAAGCCACTAAGATGAGCCAGGCAGAAATTGTCGCATCTGTTGAAGCCATTGCAACTTTAAAACCAAAACCAGGAATTTACTTTACACCTAGCGAAACAAACAACCAAGCTATACCTGATGTTATCGTTAGTCTAATAGAAGGCGATGATGGCACACGACATTATGTAGTTAGCTTGCGAGAAGAAACTTTGCCAAATATAAGAATAAATGATTACTACGCATCTGTATTACCCACCATAAAAGAGAACAAAAAAGATTTTAACTACCTAAAAGAAAAAATAGATTCTGGCCAAAATTTAATATCTGCTCTCGAACAACGCCGCGATACTATTAAAAAAATTGCCACTTATATTGTACAAGAACAACAAGAATTTTTAGAGCATGGCATTGAAAAATTACGCCCTATGAAGATGCAAGATGTTGCCGATGCTATTGGGCGCCACTTGGCAACTGTAGGACGGGCCATATCTGGAAAATACATACAAACACCACGCGGTATATTACCATTTAAGTTTTTCTTCTCAGCTGGTTTAAATTCAACTGCAAAAAGCATCTCAAAGGGTAACACTACAGAATCAAATAAAGCCGTTATGCAAAAAATCAAACAATTAATAGATAGTGAAGACAAGTCAAGACCTTTAAGTGATCAAGAAATAGCTAACATACTAAAAAAACAAGGCACATCAATCGCCAGAAGAACTGTATCTAAATATCGAGAAGCTATGAATATCGCGTCGACAAGACAACGCAAAGTCTATAAATAAACATTAAAATGCATTATTACCTGAAATGGTTGCAAAATAAAACATTAAACATCCTATTTCCTAACACCTGCTTAAACTGTCATGCATACTGCCATTCAACCGTATGCAACAACTGTCAAAAGCTATTTTTTTCTAAGCAATCTAATGTATGTAAACGCTGTGGAATGTTTATTCAGACACAGCTTACCACCAAAAAATGTTTTAACTGTTTAAATAGACCTGTTTTATACACTCAAGCCCCTCTACTACATGACGGAGCCGTATCTAAAGCTATATCAGATTTTAAATATAATAAAAAAATAAAATGGGGTGATTTTTTTGCGTATATATTATATCGTGATTGTAAGACATACATCGAAAACTTTGATATTATTTGCCCAGTACCATTACACAAATCTAGATTACGTCAACGAGGATTTAATCAAAGTGAAGAAATCGCAATTACATTAAGCAAATTAAGTGGCAAACCTATTGAACATTTATTAATACGTGCAGATAAAACCCATTCCCAAAAAGGATTGGGACGCAAAGATAGACTTTTAAATCTAAAAAATATATTTAGACCTAAATCTGATGCAAACCATCAAAATATTTTGTTGCTAGATGATGTAACTACTACAGGCTCAACTCTTTACGAATGTTCAAAAAGTATTAAAAACCCTGGTAAAATAGGTGGGATTTCTGTCAGCAGAAGAATATAAATAAAAAATTATAAATATTTCAATCTTTAAATTTTGTAATATGTCAAAAAACTTGAACTACAAATTTTGCATCTTATAATATTGTTTCCTTCAAATTATAAGGATAATATGAGCGATCCAATTAAACATGAATGCGGTATCGGAATGATCCGCCTACTAAAACCCCTAGACTATTTTATTGAAAAATATGGTACACCCTTATGGGGATTAAATAAACTATATCTATTAATGGAAAAACAACACAATCGAGGCCAAGATGCTTTTGGAATTGGGTGTGTAAAATTGAATATGCCTGTGGGCAATTCATTTATGATGCGCGAACGTTCTGTCGCAAACAACCCCATTGAAGATGCGTTTAAAAATATATCTACAGAATACAACAGCCTAAAACAAGCTGGAAAATTTAAGCAAAACACAGGATTTAGCTACAAAGAAAATTTTGCCTTTGCGGGAGAACTCTATCTAGGCCATTTAAGATATGGCACACATGGCGAAAACAGTATTCACGTTGCCCATCCAGTTGTTAGACGCAACAATTGGATAACTAAAAATATTATGTTAGCTGGTAATTTCAACATGACTAACACTCCTGCGTTAATCAAACGTCTAATGGAATTTGGACAACATCCAACGCGCAATACTGATACCATGACCATCTTAGAACAAATAGGTTACTGTGTTGATGAGGCCTATGACAAATTAAGAAGAGAACTACAAAGCGATAGCTTAAACGGCTTAGAGCTAACAGAAGAAATATCCAACCAAATTAATCTTTTAAACATTTTAAAAGACGCAAGCAAACAATGGGATGGCGGATATGTATTTGGAGGCTTCACCGGCAGTGGCGATTCTTTTGTAATGCGCGACCCTAACGGTATACGACCATGCTCTTATATCCAAACAGATGAATATGTTGCAATAGCAAGTGAACGCGTTGCTTTAATGACTGCATTCGATAGCGATATCGATTCTGTACAAAATCTACCACCAGGACATGCCATTACTATAAATCGTAAAGGTAAAATGCAAATAGATCAAGTTATGCAACCTCGCACAAAAGCTCACTGTTCGTTTGAACGCATATATTTTTCTAGACCTAACGACCCTGAAATATATACTGAACGCAAAAAATTAGGACAAGCTATTGTTCCGCAAATATTAAAAAGTATCAATAATGACTTAGAAAATGCCGTGTTTGGATTTATCCCTAATTCTGCAGAAATAGCATATTTAGGAATGATCGAAGCATTAGAAGATAAGTGCAAAGAAATTACCAAAAATAAAATTTTAGAGGCGCAAAAACAAGGCGAACTTACTCCCGAACAAATTGATAAATTTTTATCATTAAAACCACGAGCTGAAAAAGTTGCCATTAAAGACGTTAAAATGCGTACGTTTATTTCTCAAAGTGATGGACGTAAAGACTTGGTTAGTCACGTATATGATATAACCTATGGCATTATTAAGCCAACAGACACCTTAATATGTATTGATGATTCAATAGTACGCGGTACAACTATGCGGGAATCAATTTTAAGAATATTAAGTCGACTAAACCCTAAAAAAATTATTATTATTTCTTCTGCTCCACAAATCAGATATCCAGATTGTTATGGTATTGATATGTCAAGAATGACAGAATTTATTGCTTTTGAAGCTACTATTGCCCTATTACAAGAAAACAACCAAAGCGCATTAATAGATGAAGTATATAAACTGTGTGTTGAGCAGGCTCAACTACCAGATAACAAACTGCACAATTATGTTAGCAGGCTTTATAAAGAGTTTAGTCCTCAAACAGTATCAGATAAAATCACTGAAATGCTAACTCCAACAAATATCAATTGGAAAGGCTCTATTGAAATTATTTATCAAAGCATCGAAGGCTTACACAAAGCTATACCAGAACATTCTGGCGACTGGTATTTTACTGGTAATTATCCTACACCAGGAGGTTATCGAGTACTTAATACTGCTTTTATAAATTATTACGAAAAAAACGATAAACGTTCATATTAGATAATTATGGGGCTATAAATGCCCCATAATTATTAATCAGCATCATAAATCAATACTTTATTCCAAAAAGTATTAAACTTATTTAAAAAATCTTTATGTAATGGATGCACTTGATAAGCATCATGAGCAACCATATCTGCAAAAATTACTGTTAAACAAAAAGAATAACTACGATCTATAGCTGGCCTATCTGTTATAGCAGGAGTACCAATAAAACAAGACTCAGAATCTATTAATTTTAATGACTCTAAACCAGACTTAAAATTTTGTAACTGAGACTCAGATAAGTCTTCTTTTAACCAAAATAAAACATTATGTACTAACATAATTAAACCTTCTTAAAATCATTCATCATATTAGTAAATTCATCGAACAAATAAGCAGAATCATGTGGACCTGGCGAAGATTCAGGGTGATATTGCACTGAAAATGCCGGCACATTTTTACAACGTATGCCCTCTAAAGTATTGTCATTTAAATTGACATGGGTCAACTCTACCTTATTTTTGTCTAACGCTTCTAGATTAACACAAAAACCATGATTTTGAGAAGTTATTTCAACTTTTTTAGTCTTTAAATTTTGAACTGGCTGATTACCACCTCTATGTCCAAACTTTAACTTATAAGCGCTACCACCCATCGCTAAAGATAGCAATTGATGCCCTAAACAAATACCAAAGACTGGGATTTTACCTAACAATTCTTTAATAGTAACAATAGCATAGGTTAATGGCTCAGGGTCACCTGGTCCATTAGATAAAAAGACACCATCAAAACCACCATCTAAAATAGTTTGTGCATTAGTATCAGCAGGAAAAATTGTCACATTACATCCAGCAGCATCTAACATACGCAAAATATTAGTCTTAATACCAAAATCAAAGGCTGCAACTTTAAACTCTTTATCTTGCGAGTGATTTCCAAATGGTTGGGCAGTTTTGATAGAAATATCTTTGACTATATCACGACCTTCTAAGCCTGGATATTTAGCTAATTCATTTTTTAGATTATCTATAGATAACAATTGTTCATCACCCGAGGCAATAATCGCACGCATAGCACCCTTATCGCGAATATGTCGAGTCAAGGCTCTAGTATCAATACTATCAATACCTATAATATTATTATCTTTTAAATATTTGCCCAAAGTTTGTTGAGATTGAAAATTACTTGGATAATCACAATACTCTCTTACAACAAAACCAGAAGCAAAAATGCCACGACTTTCTATATCACCTTCATTAATACCATAATTACCTATCAGAGGATAAGTCATTGTAATAATTTGCTCATTATAAGAAGGGTCTGTTAAAATTTCTTGGTAACCCGTCATTGAGGTATTAAAAACGGCTTCACCACATTTAAATCCCTCTGCGCCAAAACCGCGACCATGAAATACAGTGCCATCTTCTAGTAGTAATACAGCTTTCATTATTTTGAGCTCCTGTTATATAGTTGCAGAGGCTTTACTGACATCCCCTGAGTTTGTAAACTTTGCATAGCTTTCACCATGGCCTTAGCCGCTTCAAAAGTAGTTACGTAAGGTACTCCATTATCCAAAGCAGATCGACGTATAGAAAACGAATCCTTAATAGCCTTTGCGCCAACAGTGGTATTAATGACAAAATCAATGTCCCCATTAATAATTTTATCCACAACATTTGGTCTACCATCTGCAACTTTTTTAACATAATCAACCGGCACACCAATACCGCGAATAGCGTCACAAGTGCCACCTGTTGCCACTAATTTATAGCCCATTTTGTGTAGAGGCATAGCCACTTCCATAGCTGATTTCTTGTCTAAATCTTTAATGGATATAAACACCGTACCTTTTTCTGGAGGCAATTTAGATCCAGCTGCTATTTGACTCTTAGCAAATGCAATTCCAAAATCTGTAGATAAACCCATAACTTCACCAGTAGATAACATCTCTGGCCCTAAGGTTGTATCGACACCAGGAAATTTAATAAAAGGAAAAACTGCTTCCTTAACAGCAATGTGCTTAGGAATGACTTCTTTTGTAAAGTTTAGCTCTTTTAATGTTTTGCCTGCCATAATTTTGGCTGCTATTTTAGCTAACGGCACTCCTATCACCTTAGACACAAAAGGTACTGTTCGTGATGCTCTAGGATTTACTTCGATAATATAAACCTCGCCATCTAACACAGCATATTGAATATTTATTAATCCTAAAACTTTTAATTCCATAGCTAATAATTTAGTTTGGCGCTTCACTTCTTTTAAAATATCATCGCTTAAAGTTACAGGAGGCAACGAACAAGCCGAATCCCCAGAATGAATCCCCGCCTCTTCAATATGCTCTAACACGCCACCAATTACAACTTCATGACCATCACAAACAGCATCTACATCTAATTCTGTTGCACCAGCTAAAAATTTATCTATTAAAACTGGATGATCAGGAGATGCTTCAATTGCTTGAGCAACGCATCTTTCTAAATTGGCATCATCATAAACTACATTCATTGCACGACCACCCAACACAAAAGATGGTCTAACCAACACTGGATAACCTATTTTTTTTGCCATAGATAATGCACCCGCAAAATCCATAGTTGTCCCACTATATGGTTGCTGTAACTCTAACTTATTAAGTAAAAGCCTAAAACGCTCTCTATCTTCTGCTCTGTCTATAGAATCAGGACTTGTGCCAATTATTGTAACCCCTGCCTCTTCCAAAGCCTGAGCCAATTTTAATGGCGTTTGACCACCAAACTGTACTATAACACCATCTGGCTTTTCTTTATCAATAATACTCATGACGTCTTCAAAAGCTAATGGCTCAAAATAAAGCTTATCTGAAGTATCATAGTCAGTTGAAACTGTTTCTGGATTACAATTTACCATAATACTTTCAACGTCAATTTCTTCCATAGCAAATGACGCATGAACACAACAATAATCAAATTCTATACCTTGTCCAATACGATTAGGACCACCACCAAGAATCATAATTTTACGTCTATCTGTACGCTCCGCTTCGCATTCTTGATCATAACTTGAATATAGATATGGCGTAAAAGCTTCAAATTCTCCAGCGCATGTATCCACACGCTTAAAAGATGCAATAATACCCATAGATTTGCGTTTAGCCCTAAAATCTGATTCGGTCATATTGGCTAATTTTGCCAGATAAGAATCTGCAAAACCATATTGCTTTGCTTTGCGCATCAAATCCACATCAATATTATCAATATTTTTTATTAGCTCTGCTTCCATTTGCACAATTTCACGCAAATTGTGCAAGTACCATGGATCTATAGCGCTTAATTGATAAATCTTAGCAACGCTAATACCACGTCTTAACGCCTCGGCCACATACCATAAACGATCCCATAAATGCTGACGTAATTTTTCCATTAAATCAACATCTGTTATATTTGCATCGATATATTGGTTTGACAAAGAATCTCTGCCAATTTCTAAAGAACGTATGGCTTTATTAAATGCTTCTTTAAAAGTACGACCTATACTCATAGCCTCTCCAACAGAACGCATCTGAATGCCTAAAGTAGGATCGGTATTAGGAAATTTTTCAAACGTGAAGCGTGGCCATTTAACTACACAATAATCGATAGATGGCTCGAAACACGCATAAGTTTTACGAGTTATATCATTTGGGATTTCATCAAGGGTATACCCAATAGCTAATTTAGTTGCAATTTTTGCAATAGGAAAACCCGTAGCTTTAGATGCAAGAGCCGAAGAACGACTTACGCGAGGATTCATTTCGATAACAATGACTCGACCAGTTTTTGGGCAAACAGCAAATTGTACATTAGAACCGCCTGTCTCTACACCTACTAAACGCATAATATCAATAGAAGCATCACGCAATACTTGATATTCCTTATCCGTCAAAGTCTGTGCAGGTGCAACAGTAACAGAATCACCTGTATGAATACCCATAGGATCTAAATTCTCAATTGGACAAACAATTACAACATTATCCGCTTTATCGCGCATAACTTCTAATTCATATTCTTTCCAACCGAGGATAGACTCTTCTATTAAGACCTCACTCATTGGAGAAAGACTTAAACCCCATTCAACAAAACGCTCGTATTCATCATTATTGTAAGCGATATTCCCTCCACTGCCTCCCAAAGTAAACGAAGGGCGAATAATAGCAGGAAAACCCACCTCATCACGGGCTTTAACTGCGTCATCCATATTATGAGCAATAAATGATTTAGCCACTCCCAAACCAGCTTTTTCTACGATAGCTTTAAACTGCTCTCTATTTTCAGCGCGTTCGATAGTCTCACGATCTGCGCCTATCATACGCACGCCATATTTTTCAAAAACACCATTTTCTGCTAAAGTCAATGCAGTATTTAACGCAGTTTGACCACCTAAAGTAGGCAAAACAGCATCTGGTCGCTCTTCTATTATAACCTTTTCAACCATTTCAGGAGTAATAGGTTCAATATATGTACGATCCGCCATATCCGGATCTGTCATTATGGTTGCAGGATTTGAATTAATAAGAACTACCTTAATTCCTTCCTCCATTAACACTTTACAGGCTTGAGCTCCAGAATAGTCAAACTCACAGGCTTGTCCAATTACAATGGGGCCTGAGCCTATCACCAACACTTTTTTGATTGAATTATCTCTTGGCACTATTTATCTCGCTTATTTGAAAAAATAATTGCTTCTTTAACTAAATTATAAAACAGTGGAGAAGGAGTCTCCAACCGTGATGTCAACTCTGGGTGAAACTGACAGGCCATAAAATATGGGTGACTAGGCAATTCCATTAATTGCATAATACGCAAATCACTGGCGTGACCAGAAAATACAAGTCCAGCATCTTCTATTTGTTGTATATAGTCAGGGTTTACTTCATAACGATGCCTAAAACGCTGACGTACAGAAGTAGCCCCATATAACGCATGAGCTTTTGTACCTTCTTTTATTAAGACATCTTGCCCACCCAAACGCATACTGCCACCTTTTTTAGTTACTGCTTTTTGTTCTGGCAAAATATCGATAACCGCTGTTCCAACATCTATACCATCTTCCAAAATTTCTGCAGTATTAGCATCTTTAATACCCACTACATTGCGAGCATATTCAATAACTGCCAATTGCATACCATAACATATACCCAAAAAAGGAATATTGTTTTCTCGGCAATAAGTTATTGTGCTAATTTTGCCCTCTATTCCGCGTGCTCCAAAACCTCCAGGAACAATCACCCCATCGACAAGCTCTAAAACTTCTGCCATTTTTTTAGGCTGGGTTTCTAAGCCATCTGTATCTAACCAAACCACATTAACTTTCACATCATTGTTAGCAGCTGAATGGGTTATGGATTCGACAACGGAAGCGTATGAATCTTCTAACTCGGTATACTTTCCAGCAATAGCAATATCTATTGTTTTGGATGGATTTTTAATGTTTTTTAATAATACATTGACCCTATTACGCCAAGCATTAATTTTAGGCGGTGAATATATATTTAACTTTTTATGTAAAGTTTCTACTAAACCTTCTTGCTCATATATTAATGGTATTTCATATATACATTCAACATCAACGCCAGATATTACATCGCTTGGTTCTAAATTACAAAATAGAGCTATTTTTTCTTTAATTTTTGGAGTCAAATACTCTGAACAACGCCCTATAATTATATCGGGTTCTATACCAAATTGTTGCAAACTTTTTACACTCATCTGCGTTGGCTTAGACTTTTGTTCATTAACACCATTAGGCACGGGAACATAAGTCAAATGAATGAATATAATATTTTCTGGGCCAAATTCAAATTTTAATTGGCGCACCGCCTCTATATAAAACTGATTTTCTAAATCGCCTACCGTGCCACCAATCTCCAATAAACCCAAATCTGCCTGTTCTGTCTCAAGAGTATTATATATTTTCTCTTTAATCATATCTGTAACATGAGGAATAAATTGCACTGTTTTGCCTAAATAGTCTCCAGCGCGCTCTTTTTCTAAAATCTCTTTAAAGACCTTTCCCATGGTGATATTCCAGTCAAACTTAGTGTCGACTCCTATAAAGCGTTCATAATGACCAAAGTCCATGTCTACCTCGCCACCGTCATCCTGTACATAAACTTCACCATGTTCCACAGGATTCATAGTACCTGGATCAGTATTGAGATAACCATCACATTTTATTGGAACAACTTTTAAGTTAGCGGACAATAATTTGCCAATTGAGGCAGCAGCAATGCCTTTGCCCAACCCGGAGAGAACACCCCCCGTAACAACAATTAATTTAGGGGATTTTTTCTTTTTTCTGCTCATTCAAACCTTTTAATTTAGGTGATTACAAAATTTCAGTGAGTATATCATAAGAACTTTTAAAATCCACTATTCTTGCTCACGTATTTTAAGTTCAATTAACTTTAATCGCAATTTTGTCTCAGCATTGTCTGGATAACGATTTAAGATTTCCTCATAAACACGCTTAATAGCATCGTATAAACGGTTTTTTTCAAAGTTCTCAACTAATTTATACCGTCCTTCAATATAATTCATTTCTATTTGTTTTAATTTTTTACATTTATTTAAGTATCCATATAAGTCTTGTACTTGCGTATAGGCTTTAGACATTGCATAATCACTTTCAAATTTAGTTAACAACTGCCCAGCCAGTACAAAATCACCTTTTGAAATAACTTTTCTAATTTTTTCAACCAATTTATTGGCTGCTAAATTCATTTGCAATGCATCATAGTCACGTTGTTTTTTTTGTAAGTTTTTACGTAAAACTCTTATTTGCTTCTCCACTGGCAAACCAGCAAAACGCACTTCATATTGACGACAATCATTATAAAAATGAGCTATCTTTTTTCTATGCTCTGGCATATCAACACGCAAACGCTGAAAGGTTAGTTTTAAATCTGACAAAGTTTTACTAGATTTAACTTTAATATCTTCCTGTATCTTACGAGCACTAAGAATAAACTCTGTACCTGCTTTACTGTTTAAAATACTTCTGACTACCTTACTCGCCTTAGAAAAATCTTTCTCGCTCATAAATAATTTAGCTTGTACCAATAACTTTTTTGATGATTTATTAAACTGTGGGGAATAATTTAAAACTTGCAAAACCCTAACCTTATCATTTCTATCAGCGATTACAGACATTCCTTGATTACGCAAGGTAAATTCAAAAGGTTGTTCATCTTTAAATATGACCGACTGCACAGGATTTTTTAAAACTAATACCTCAGATAATAATTGAGATTTTACATCAGCAGACAAAAACACCTCCTTATCTGCAACCGAAAAAGCTTCAATATCTTGTACATGCGATGACAAATCCAACCCATAAACTAAAGATGCATCTGCGACTGACGGAACTACATTCCATGCACCATTTACATATTCACAATTTAATTGATACGGTTCAAACATATTTTTATCAATATCATATAAGACACCCTTTATACTAGCAGAGGATGCGTTACAAATTAAATCGCTGGTTAAATACCCCATAGTCTGACTTCGTAAAACTCCACCAACATACCGTTTAACAAGTTCCAAATTTGCGATACCAACTTTTGCGTCAACTGAAAAGCATAGATTTCCTGCACTTCCTATAGTGACCATAGATTTTTTAAAAGACATAGAAGCCGATCTGCGCATTACAGCCCCCACACCTCCATCATAGATCGCCACATCATCAATCAAAACAGTGCCATCAATGCCATAAAACAAGAATGCTGGTTGAACTCTTTCAACACCTTTTGGTATAACAAAATAATCTTCAAAGCTTGCATATTTATTACTAGCACACCAAGAACGACCTCGCAATATTACTCCATCGCCATTAACATCTTTATACAACAAAGCCAATTGCACAACGCCAGATTGCAAATCAGTCTGAATATCCACCTTGTAAGTAATCGTATCGTTATTAATTTCTATAGGATTTGCATAAACCAACTTAGATTCTAAAGTACCTATACTTTGAGCGCCTAAAACCATCAAAGAATGCTTACCGTCCATAGCATCATCACTTAATTTAATCTCTAATCCACTTTTGATAGTTGCATCCCAACCTTCTAAAATATTAGATACAGATTCAAAAGAAGAATTATTAAGCAATTTATTAATCCTAGAATCGTGATAATCCGCAGGACGCAAAATAAATGCCAACACAACAACAATTGCCAATACTACAGAAACAATAACTGGCATTTTTTTTACTAAGCCAATATCGCGTTTAATTATATTTTTTTTATCCTGAATCTCTTTCAAATCTTCATCAGTACCTACAAAAAGTAAAGTTTTACCTATTCTGAACACATGATTTTGAGACAAATTTATAGTTTCAACTCTAAGTTTGTTAACCCATAAACCATTAGAGCTACCCAAATCTTTAACTACCCAACCTGCACTCCCCACCTCCACCACTGCATGCCTTTGCGAAACACCAGAATCATTTGACAAAGACACATCACAACCTTTGCGACCCAAAACTACGGACTCATTACCTAAATCAACTTTAACCCCTTCATGTGGACCACTTAAAACTTGCAAAAATACCTGCTGATTATTTAAATCTGGCAATTGCCCAAAATAAAATAAATCCTCCCCCAAAGACACTTTATCGCCTGGACATAATTCTTGTTCACTATCAATCTTGACCCCATCAACAAATGTACCATTACTGCTACCAAGGTCGTCTATCGTAACTAATAGCCCGTTATTTATTATTTTACAATGGGTTCTACTTAGGCCTTTTCCATTTAAACTTAAATCGCAACCTTCGTCGCGACCTATTACACAAGTTTCGGATTCAAATACAAATTCTTCAAAAACCAAACCTTTTTTGACATATAACTTAATCACTTACACTCCTTATAGAGCAATTTAAAATCTAACCACCAACAGGTTTTAATATGACTACAGAATAAATAGCTGACAAATCAATTGCTGGCTTAACTGCAACTCTGTAAAACATTTCTGTTGACAATTTCTCAACATTTACAACCGTACCCACAAATAAACCAGATGGAAAAACAGGATCTGTTCCACTTGTCAAAACCCTATCGTCAAGCTTAACAGCAATATTTTCGTTTGGTTTACCACTATCAAATAAATATTTCATGCTACACAATAAGGAAAATGCGTTGGTCTTACCGCCTTCTAGCAAACCTTGTTTTTTATTGCGTTCTATGCAACTAGCTATTTTACAACTATTATGAACCAATAACGCCACTGTTGAAGACTTGGCAGATACTGATTTAATACGACCCAATACACGCCCGCCCTGCACCACACCCATACCGACCTTTATCCCATCAATTTCACCAACATCAACTGTTAATTCATCTAAAAAATGTTGGTAATTACGCCCTAACACATCAGCAGGGATAGGTATAAACCTAGCAGTTAATATACGATGGTTATTAGTATCTTTTAACAAACGTTCTAAATTAGAAACCTCATCGGATAATGTGATTAATCTATCGTGCATTATCCTATTAGCTTTTAATAAATGGCTTTTTTGCGACGGTTCCATCGGCCACAAACAATCTGCTACAACATCAAAAACACTAGCTGTTTTGATGCGAGAATGCACTAAAAACCGCGTAACTGGAGCAAAAACTGATTGAACTTCAAGACGCGTAAGCTCAGAAGTACTTATAGGCAGATATATTGTCAACGCAATCGCTATTAAAAATAATAACAGAGGCTTAAAATCAATCATGTGTCAAGCAACCAATTGACAACAGACAGGCATTATTAAAACTCTAAATTATTCTTCACGACCGCTTTGTAAGGCGGGAACTAAAATATCCAACTGTTCTAAAACCTCACCAGTACCTTTAGCCACAGCGTAAAGAGGGTCTTTAGCAACCATTACTTTAATATTTGTTTCATTTGCAATAACTTGATCTAATCCGTGCAACATAGCCCCGCCACCTGTCATTGTTATACCAAAATCTAAAATATCAGATGCAACCTCAGGAGGTGCATGTTCTAAACAATTTTTAATAGATTGAATAATTGCAGCAATTGGCTCTGCTAAAGCCTCCCTAATTTCTTCAGAGCTAACTGTTATAACACGAGGCAAGCCAACCATTAAATCACGCCCTTTTACTTCCATGGTTTTTTCTTCATCATAGGGGAAAGCACTACCTAAATTTATTTTAATTGCTTCAGCAGTGCGTTCTCCTATTAATAAATTATATTTTTTCTTCATATAATTTATAACCGACTCATCCATAGCATCACCTGCTACTCGCAAAGACTCGCTAATAACAATGCCTGCTAAAGATATAATAGCTACCTCAGTTGTACCACCGCCAATATCTACTATCATTGATCCTGTTGGTTCTGTAATAGGTAAGCCTACGCCAATACCAGCTGCCATTGGTTCTTCAATCAAAATAACTTCTCTGGCACCTGCATTTTCTGCCGAATTAATTACAGCCCGTTTTTCTACGGCTGTAATACCCGATGGAATAGCAATAACAACGCGAGGCTTAACCCCCCATGATCGTTTATGCACTTTACGCATAAAATAACCCAACATGGCTTCTGTAATATCGAAATCAGCAATTACTCCATTTTTCAAAGGACGTATTGCTACTATATTACCCGGTGTTTTGCCCAACATTTTTTTTGCTGCATCACCAACCGCATTACCATTTAGCAATACTTGATTGGTACCTTTTTTAACCGCTACAACAGAAGGCTCATTTAATACTATGCCTTCTCCACGCACACAAACTAAAACATTTGCCGTACCCAAGTCGATGCCCATATCAACGGACATTAAATTCCAAATTTTATCTAAAATCACTTTAAGTAAAATTCAGTTAATTCTAAATAATTTAAAGTAATAGCTATTACTGTTGCAACAACAGCTATTATCATAAACCAAACATAAATACTATCTTTGTTAATAATAGGCTGATCAATAGACTCTTGTTGAAGCATTATCGCCCTCCTTAATTTGTTTTTCTGTATAATCATTTAAGATTCGTGCTGAACACATATCAGGAAATATTTTTTCAACCTCTACCTTACCTAAATACTCAGAATCACGATATACTGTAAAGCGATAGCCTTGTTTGACTTCGTTTTGACTGCCAACACTTAGCATTACTAAATTAGCATCTGCTCTCACAGCCAATACTTGAGCCCTTATAGGTGTAGCTGGTCCACCAGAAATTGCAATTTCTTCTACAGGGATACCATTTTCTCTTAACTGTGCAATTATACCTTTGTTAATCTCCAATTGCTTTGTGACATCTGCTAATTTAATTTCCGCTTTTTCTAATTCAGTCTTAAGAACCTGCAAAGACTCTTCTGCTTCTGCTCTTTTTGTAGTTGCCTCTAAACGTTCAGCTTTAGCAGTGTCAGTAATTTCTTTAAGTTCGTCAGTTTTAGCTCTTAAATCCATAACCATCTGATCTTTTTCAGATAATTCTCGATCTTTGGCATCTATTTTCAAATCTTTAGAAGACACAATAGCCTCCAATTTGGTTACTCTATTATTAGCTTCACTGAGTTCGTCACGTTTTTCTTTAAAGTCATTTGTCATATTTTCTAGGCTTGTTTTTACCGCCTCTAAAGCATCGTTAGTACTAACAATTTTATCTTTCAACTGTGCCACTTTAGATTTCAAGTCTGTTGATTCCTTTTTGTAATCGGCACTTACCTTTTCATATTTACTACGCCAATCAACACGATGAGTAAACAAAACCACAGAGGTTCCACAATAAACGATGCTTAAAATCAACATCAAAAAGGCCATTATTTTTGATACTACATTCATCGATTTCTCCTGTTAGACCAGCGATTTCCTGACCAATGTTCTCATATAATCCCAATTAAAGGGTTTGTCAACATATCCGTAACAATCTAGTTCTATGCACTTCATCAATCTATTATCAGTGCCATATGCTGTCATAGCGATTATATTAATTTCTGGGTAGATGTTAAGTGTTTCCTTAATTAAATCTATTCCACTTAATTCAGGCATACAAATATCACAAATTAACAAATCAAACCTGTGCTCAGCAAGTGTTTTTAAAGCTGTTGGAGAATGTGATTCACTAACGACATCGTACTCGTTGTTAAAACGTTTGACAAAAAGATGTAAAATATCCTCTTCATCATCCACAACTAAAATTCGTTTTTGACTCAATTCTATCTCCTAATTTGAATTTTTAAACTATTTAAAATTGACAATGTAATCTATATCGGCAAAATGTCAAGAATCATGACTATAAAAAAAGACAAAACAAATACAAAAGATATTATCGCACGCAATAAAAGAGCGCGTTTTGACTACGAAATACACGATGTTTACGAAGCTGGATTAGTTTTGCAAGGTACCGAAGTAAAAAGTTTAAGAGAAGGAAAAGCCTCTATTGCTGGCGGGTTTGTGCGCATACATGACGATGAGGCCTTTTTGTACGGAATACAAATTAATCCATATAGTAAAGGCGGATATTCAAACCATGACCCTGACAGAACAAGAAAACTATTATTGAATAGGCGAGAAATTAAAAAAATAAAAATAAAAACAGAACAAAAGCATATGGCTATTGTAGCCCTATCACTATACTTCACAAAAGGAAAAGCCAAAGTTGAAATTGCCACCGCTACTGGCAAGAAAGCTCACGACAAACGTCATGCTTTAAAAGAACGCGATATCAAATTACGCATTGATAGGCTAAATAGATAAGCTATTTCCAATAATACGAAGCTCTTACAATAGCATCTGTTATGGCTTGAGCTATTTTTTGCTGATACTCATCACTAACCAACAACTTAGCCTCTTGCTTGTTGGTCAGAAAGCCTGTTTCAATCAAGACTGCTGGACAAGGCGACATTCGCAAAACATGAAAACGTGCCTGTCTCACCCCCCTAACCACATTACCAACATCCAATTTAAAACAATCACTTAATATAGAAGCAAATGTTTTAGCCATAGCACGATGTTGCTTATTTAAAAAGTGGTATACCCGCCTTTCATACAATGTCAAAGAACTATCCATCTCACCAAAAAACCGCTTATTTAAACAATACTTTTTATTCATTTCGCCGGCACGTTCCCAATCATCATAAGTTGCAGAAACATAATAAAAATCTGCTCCATGCACACTGGCAGATGCCGATGCATTGGCATGGACTGACACAAACAAATCAGCTCCCTCCCGATTAGCCTTCAACCCCCTACCTGATAAAGGCACAAAAACATCCGTATCTCTTGTATAAAAAACTTTAATATTTGCATATTTAGACAACAAAATCCCCACTTTTTTTACTATTGCAAACACTATATCTTTTTCACGCACACCATTTGCCATAGCACCAGGATCTTTGCCCCCATGCCCAGCATCTAATACCACTCGAAATTGTCCATCAGCAATTTTATTTGTATTTTTAGACTTATTAGACGTAGACCACGGAAAAACCTTTAAAAACGATAGCGGCAAAGTAAGACGCCCACCCCGATAACAAATCGGCTCATCTAAATTATAATATTGCCCATTAATGGTACAGCCAGCAAGATTCGGCAATAAATTGATTGTTGTAGTAGGCGATTTTAAAGTAATTAGTGAATTAGCCAAGTTTTGCTCTATCCTCAAACTGTGCCGTTTAACTATCTCACCTAAAGTAATAAACGACCCAGCCGACACTAATGATGCCACACTGCACAAAACAAGGATTAAAAACGTTTTTTTCATTTTTTTGAGTATATAGATTAAACACAATAGAGCAAGCAAGCATTAAAACCTTAACGCACAAGCTTTAACATTGCGTTAAATCTGTTTTTAAATTAGATTACCTTATAAATACATTTTCAATCAGGAGAAATATGACTTTTATTAATAATGATTTTATTTTAGAAACAAAATACGCCCAAGACTTATACAAAAAATACGCCGAAAAACAGCCAATCATAGACTATCACTGTCATTTAATTCCACAAGAAATAGCCGAAGATAGACGCTGGGAAAACATAACCCAAATATGGCTTTACGGAGACCACTACAAATGGCGAGCTATGCGCTCCAACGGTATCGATGAAAAATTTTGCACTGGCAACGCTAGCGATTGGGAGAAATTTCAAGCATTTGCACAAACCATGCCAAAATTGTTACGCAACCCACTATATCATTGGACACAACTAGAACTGAAACGATATTTTAATATAGATACATTGCTGTCGCCAGAAACAGCAGAAGAAATATGGAATCAAGCCAATAAAATCATACAAAGTCCTGAATTTTCTGCTAGAAAGCTAATGCTAAAAAGTAATGTCAAAACAGTTTGCACAACTGATGACCCATTAGACACCTTAAAATGGCATCAACTAATTAAAAAAGACAACTTTGCTATCAACGTATTGCCAACATGGCGACCAGACAAAGGAATGGCGATAGAAAATCCTGAAAACTTTATAAAATGGACAAATCAATTATCTGTCGTAACCTCTACAAACATAGATAGCTTTGAAAATTTTATAAAAGCATTTGAAACTAGACATACGTTTTTTCATGACAACGGATGCCGTTTAAGCGATCATGGTATAGAACAATTTTATGCCACCGATTACTCACAAGCAGAAATCGAAACCATATACACAAACACCCGCCAAGGCAAAACCCCTAGCGAACTTGAAAATTTAAAATTCAAATCTGCCATGATGCATCAATTTGGCATTTGGAATCACAAACGTAATTGGGTTCAACAATTTCATTATGGTGTTTTACGCAATAATAATTCTAGGCTATTTGCAAGCTTAGGCGCCGATACAGGCTTTGATTCCATAGGAAGTTTTGATACAGCCAAAGCAATGAGCTTGTTTTTTGACAAATTAGACACAAACAACCAATTGGCTAAATCTATTATCTATAACATAAATCCTAGCGACAACCACATCATTGGCACAATGATTGGCAACTTTCAAGACGGTAGCGTTCCAGGAAAAATGCAATTTGGGTCTGGCTGGTGGTTTTTAGACCAAAAAGACGGTATGGAAGCTCAAATAGAAGCGTTATCACAACTTGGATTGCTTTCACGGTTTGTAGGCATGCTGACAGATAGTCGCAGTTTTTTAAGTTATACACGCCACGAATATTTCCGTCGCATTTTATGTAATATACTTGGAAACGATATGCAACAAGGGCTTATTCCTCAAGATATGAATCTAGTAGGCAAAATGGTAGCAGACATCAGCTATAATAATGCTAAAGAATATTTTGATTTTAATTAACCATTAAAAGTATGCGCGTATTTATATGCGCATACTTTTAAACTTGACTACAATGGTCAAATCAATATCATCTTCATTTTTAAGTTCTCAGCGTTAGACCGAAGGATTACTCCTCTGAGTTCACTAAAACTTCTATTGGCAGTTAGCCTTGGTTTTGCGTGGATTCTTAACGTTTTAAAACAAGGAAGATATGAGCGAAGCCAATATTCTTAAGATTTTTGCCTGTAACGGTAACCCCGAATTAAGCCAAGCCATTTGCGATCATATGCAAATCCCTCTAGGCGATGCAAAGTTAGAGCGTTTTGCTGATGGTGAAATCAAAGTAATCATCAATGAAGATGTTAGAGGCAATGATATTTTTGTTGTACAATCAACTTGTCCACCAGTCAATCGCAACTTAATGGAACTTTTGATTATGATAGACGCACTTAAACGAGCGTCTGCTAAACGCATCACCGCTGTAATTCCATACTTTGGATATGCACGCCAAGATCGCAAACACGACGGGCGCACCCCAATCACTGCCAAATTAGTAGCCAATATGATTACAACTGCTGGAGCAAACAGAGTCTTGGCGATGGATCTTCACGCCACACAAATTCAAGGTTTTTTTGACATACCTGTTGACCACTTACTGTCTGCACCTGTATTTATAAATGAAATTAAAAAAATGAATATCGAAGATTTAACCATAATGACACCAGATATTGGTTCGTCAAAAATGGGAGGTTCTTTTGCTAGTCATTTGAAATGTGATTTAGCTATTGGTGACAAACGCCGTCAAAGCGACACAGACGTAACAGTAGAAAGAATAATAGGCAATGTAAAAGGCAGAAATATTGTAATGATAGATGATATGATTTCAACTGCCGGTACAATTACAGACGCCTCGCGAATGGCCCTTGAGCAAGGAGCAAAAAGTGTAAGATTAATGGCTGTACATCCTGTATTTTGCGGACCAGCCCTTGAACGCCTTAACGCCATCAATATCAAAGAAATGATAGTAACAAATTCAATCACGGTGTCTGATGATTTTAAAACACAGTGCAACCCTAAGCTTACAACTGTAAATGTGGGCCCCTTGTTGGGCGAAGCTATTCGACGCATTCACAATGACCAGTCTG
Organism: Planctomycetota bacterium; assembly: GCA_027063065.1. Lineage (GTDB taxonomy): Bacteria > Planctomycetota > JAMOSO01 > JAMOSO01 > JAMOSO01 > JAMOSO01. The sequence continues at coordinate 52,591 of JAMOSO010000003.1, forward strand.
TCAGCGCCCTTTTTAAACTAAACAAATAACAATTACTATATAAGGAGTAACAATGTCAATTGCATTAACAGCAACCAAGCGCGACATGAAGCTAGACGCTAAAAAGCTTCGCGCTGCAGGTCGCACCCCAGCAGTTCTTTACGCCAAAGGCTTTGAGAATGTGCATTTTAGCTTAGATGCTAAAGATTTAGAAAAAGCAATCGCCAATAAGGAAGTTCAATACGAACTAAATATTGATGGCGAAACTTACAATGCTGGCTTAAAAGATATCAGTCGTGATTATCTAAAAGATTGTATTTTTCACGTTGATTTTTTAAAGCAATAAAATGAAAGCCATTATTGGTTTGGGAAATCCCGGTATTGAATATCGTAAAACCAGACATAATATTGGCTTTGAAATTGTGGACGCCTTAGCTAATCGCTATGGATCTACTTTAAACAATACAAAATTTCAGAGTGTTTTTTGTTCTGAAATGATAGGCGAAGAAAAAGTTTTGCTAGTGAAACCGCAAACTTTTATGAACTTATCAGGTCAAAGTGTACAAGCTATTAAGGCTTATTACAATTTGGCTCCGAGTCAAATGTTAATTATTTATGATGATTATCATTTAGATTTGGGACGTGTGCGCTTTCGTCCCAACGGTTCTGCCGGCGGACATAACGGCATCAAAAATATTATTGCCAAACTTGGCTCTGAGATTTTTGATAGAATGCGTATAGGTATCGGTTCACCGGGACGTAGAGAATTAACCAGCTATGTCTTAGGGAAATTTTCCCAAACCGAAATCGAAGAAATAAATTTGAGTATGCCAGAATACCTAGATATGGTTGAATTTTGGTTACGAGAAGATATAGAAATGGTTATGACTAATTTTAACGGTACAGGCAAGTAGCCCGTACTAAATTTATTTTTGGAGAAGTACATTGAAGACTTACGAGGCCCTGTTTCTAGCCGATAGCGCCATGCCTTACGGTGCAGAAGCAGCAGAAAACAGCTCAGAAGAGACCAAGGCCACAGTTGAACAAACTGTGCAGTCCATTATGGACAAAGCTGGTGCCAAAGTTATTGACACCGTAATGTGGGGAAACCGCAAATTAGCTTATTACATCAACAAACAAACTCGTGGTATTTACTATGCAGTTTATTTTGAATGTGATCCCCTAAAAGTGAACGTTGTTACTCAACAAGTAAATATCAGCACAGATATTTACCGTGTTATGGTGACAGAAGATCCCAAACAAACTGCCAAAGAAAACTTTGAACTTTACATTAAACAAGCTCAGGAAGCCAAAGCTGAGACAAAATAATGGCGGATTTTAACAAGGTCATTCTAGTTGGACGTTTAACTCGCGACCCTGAATTGCGCTATATTTCCAGCGGCACTGCCGTATGTGAGGTTTCATTAGCCATCGGTCGTAAGTGGAAAGGCTCTGACGGTCAAATGCGTGACGAAACTACATTTATAGACGTAGTTATTTGGGGACGCAATGGCGAAAATGTAAACCAGTATATGAAAAAAGGTAGCCAGTTATTAGTTGAAGGCCGCCTTAACCAAGAACGCTGGGAAGACAAGAATACCGGACAAAAACGCAGTAAAGTTAATGTAGTTGCCGACAGAGTGCAATTTTTGGATAGTAAAAATGCTGGATTAGCCAATTCAACTAACCAAAACAATGTAACTCCGCCACAACCAACAGCTACAACAAATCAGGTTCAAGCACCTATACAGCAAAAACCTGCCGAGGCAAATTTTGACGATAACTTTGATGTTCAGGGTGATGAAATCCCCTTTTAGGGCTCACCTCAATTTAGGAAGATAATATGATAAAAAGAACTTCTGCCTATCAAAAAGGCAAATGTCGTTTCTGTCGTAGTGGACAAGAAATAGACTATAAAGATGTAGAAAACTTAAAAAAATTAGTAACTCCACATGGTAAAATTCAGTCACGACGTATGACTGGTACCTGTGCCCTTCACCACCGTCGCGTAACCAACGAAGTTAAAAAGGCAAGAATTATGTCTTTAATACCTTTTGCTGGTAGCACTAACGGTTCAATGTAAGGAGCTAATATGGAAGTTTTACTAAACGAAGATATTCAATCACTAGGTTTAGTTGGCGATGTAGTAAAAGTAAAAACTGGCTATGCGCGCAACTATCTTTTTCCAAAGAATTTAGCAGTAATTCCTACTCCACAAGCTTTAGAGCAAATTGCCTCTAAGCGTAAAAAAGTGGAAGCTCAACGTATTAAATTACGTGAAGAAGCAACTGCTGCTGCCAAAAAATTAGAAGGCGCTTCTGTAACTCTTGAAGTTAAAGTTGGTGAAAATGAACAATTATACGGAGCAATAAGTGCTTCTATGATTTCAGACCAACTAAAAGCTGAAACTGGTTCAGTAATCCCATCTGAGCAAATTATAGTTGCAGAACCAATTAAAGAACTCGGTACATTTGTAGTAGATATTAAACTACATACAGATGTTATTGTACCTTTAAAAGTATGGGTTGTTAAAAGCGAGAGTTAATGGCTGATGTTGCTCTTAATGCGTTAGACAGAATACCACCTCATGATGAAGAGGCAGAACGGGCTGTTATTGGGGCTTGTCTTTTAAATCATCGAGTTTTAGACGAAGTTACAGATATAATTCGTTCAGATGATTTTTATACAAGCCACTTTCGTATTGCTTTTGAATCTATCTTAAGTTTATACGACCGTGGACAACCTATCGATTCTGTTTTATTACGCAACTATCTTGAGAGCACAGGCAAGCTTGAAAGCATCGACTTCCAACAGGTAGTCGATGCTACCTCTTCTGTGCCTTCCATTGCAAATGCCGATTATTATGCAAATATAGTGAGAGAAAAAGCATTATTACGGGAATTAATAAATGTCTCTAGTGATGTACTTAAAAATACTTTTGAATCTTCTAGCAATCCACGCGAAGTTTTAGATTTGGCAGAATCAAGAATATTCGATGTCGCACAACGTAATTACAAGAATGCTGGTTCATCCATTCGCGACATTTTACAAGAAACTGTTAAACGTATCGAAGATAATTTAAAAAGGGGCGGAGGTTTAACGGGCCTCGATACAGGTTACTTTGCTTTAAATGAACAAACTAATGGTATTCAACCCTCCGATCTTATCATCATTGCAGGTCGCCCATCAATGGGTAAAACCACATTTGCGTTAAATTTGATGGATCATTTTGCTTTAAATGGCGAAAAACCCGTTGCCGTTGCGTTATTTTCACTAGAAATGGGCAAAGAACAAATTGCAGAAAATATGCTATGTGCTCATGCACGCATAGATTCTGAAGAATTAAAAAAAGGACGACTAACAGAAAAAAAATGGAATGATTTAATGATGGCAGCTGGAAGTTTATCCGAAGCGCCTATATACATCGATGACTCACCTGGGCTTAGTCCTTTAGAAATCCGTGCTAAAGCACGCCGATTAAAAAGCAGATATGATATTCAAGCTATTTTCATCGACTATATTCAATTAATGCAAGATAGCGCTCGAAGTCGCGAAGGTAGACAACAAGAAATTTCTAGTATATCTCGTTCATTAAAAGCTTTGGCACGGGAATTACATCTTCCTGTTATCGTTCTTTCGCAATTAAATCGATCTGTTGAACAACGAGAAAATCATAAACCACGCATGTCAGACTTGCGCGAATCTGGTGCCATCGAACAAGACGCTGATGTTATTATGTTGGTGCATCGTGATGATTATTACGACCCCGAAAAAAACCCTGGATCTGTATTTATTAATATAGCTAAACAACGTAACGGACCAGTCGGTGAAATAGAACTATTTTTTGCTAAAGAACATAAACGCTTTGAAAACCTTTCACGGAGACAATAATAAATGTCAAAAATATTATTAAATTTTAGTGTGTTGCTATTATTATCATTTGTATTTAATCAAAATACCTACGCTTTTTCACCAACAATAAGGTCAATTAAAATACGTTCTGCAGAAAGTTCCCATCAACTAAAACATCCTGAAGCCTTAATCTTACGTCAAATGAAATCAAAACCTGGTATGCCTTTTTCTCAAAGTGTACTAGATGATGATATCGCTAGATTATTTAAATTAAATTGGTTTTATGATGTCAAGTGTCATATTACCAACAAAATCAATCCAGATATCACTGTGACGGTGGTAGAAAAACGTAAAATTACTCAAATTTCGTATAGTGGCATAAAGAAAATACGTTCTGTGAAACTAAATGATGTTATTTCTACACGCATTGGAGAATATGTTAATCCTTTTTTTATTACACGCGACAAAGAAGCTATTCAAAAACTATATCAAGAAAAAGGCTATTACTTTGCCGATATCAGAGTGGAATATAAAGATCATCCTGAAGGTGTCGAATTAATCTTTGTGATTGATGAACGCAAAGATATACGTATAAGTGAAATTATATTTGAAGGCAATGCCCACATCAAAAAAGATGAATTATTGGATGTAATGAAAAACAAAGAAGATGGGTTGTTTACTGGAGGAATATTTAACGAAGAAGAATTTGAAAAAGATTTAATTCGTTTACGCTATGTTTATATAAGTAAAGGTTGGATTAATGCTACTATTACAAGTGATGGATTTTATACTGAATTGCCAACAGAAAAAGCTAATAAAGTAACTACTCCTAGACGTACTGATCAACGGTGGTTAAAACGTAATATTGCTTGGCATCCAATACAAAGCGAAACACCAAAAGAACGAGTTGGCAAAATCAAAATCAACATTATCGAAGGGAAACGCTACCGCATTAACAAAGTTGTCTTTGTTAATAATATTAAAATATCCACTGAGGAGTTAATGGATGCTATTTCTCCAGAAAAAGTACGACATTATCCCGATGAACGAGCTCTTGAAACCACATATTTAAAGGTTGGTGGTTTTTACAGTCCGTTGATTATCGATCGTGCTAGAAAAATAATAAGCGATAAATACGGTCATTTTGGATATATGTTTACGCAAGTTAGAGTTAACGAAACAGTCGTTGACAATACTACAGATATTAATTTAACTTTTAATATTAAAGAAGGCAGACCGACAACAGTTAATGAAATCAAAATAGAAGGTAATGATAAAACTAGAGATGTAGTAATTAGACGTGAACTACAATTTTATCCAGGCGATAAATTAACATCTGATGTTTTAAATAAAAGCCGTAATAATTTAAGAAATTTAGATTTTTTTGAAAACGTTTCTGTTGAACCTGTTGAAATAGACAAAGAAAAAGGGATTTCTGATGTCATTATTAAAGTTAAAGAAAAAAACACTGGTCAGTTTCGCTTTGGTGTTGGGTTTTCTTCTGTGGACTCCATTGTTGGAACAGTTTCGGTACAGCAACGTAACTTTGATTGGCGTGCTTGGCCATATCCAACAGGTGACGGGCAAAGCGCAGGTGTTGTTTTGAAGTTAGGTTCTGATAGTAAAACAGTTGCGTTGAATTTTACAGAACCTTATATAAATGATTTACCTATTAGAACTGGTTTTAATATATATAACACTACTACATCAGCTGATCTTTATGATTCTACCAAACGAGGACTAGAATTATTTATAGGCAAAAAAATCATGAAAGATACATATTTAAACTTAACTTATGGATATGTACGCAATGAAATCAGTGATATGGATGATGGTGCTTCTGATTTATTAAAAAATGAAGTAGGTACAGAATACACCACTTATATTGGGTATAGTTTAAATTACAATACTGTGGATTCTATTTTCTTACCTACAGAAGGTTGGAAAGCAAGCGCTAGTTCTAAATTTTATGTAGATGCCTTAGGAGGCAAAACAGAAATGATAGAATCAGCCTTATCAGCCAGTTATTTTTATAAGATTTCTGATACATTTGGAGAAAAACCGCACGTATTAATGTTTCGTGGACGTTTAAATACTATTGGTACCTATGGCGATACAGAATATGTACCATTATATAATCGATATTTTGCAGGTGGTCAAAGTACAGTAAGAGGCTATCCAAGTGGCGAATTGACCCCTGTAGATAATCAAGACGAAAATATTGGCGGTACATTTAGACCTATTATTAATGTAGAATATACATACCCTCTATACGAAGAGCTTGTACGCGGCGCTGTGTTCTTTGATGCAGGATATGCATTTTTAAATAGTAAAAATGCTAGTGTAGGCAATATGCATAAATCTTATGGACTAGGTATTAGAGTTAAAACCCCTTTAGGTCCTATGCCAATTGCTCTTGATTATGGCTGGGCGCTGGACACTGACGATGGAAGATACCCTTCTGGACGTTTTGATTTTAGTTTTGGGGCTTTGTTTTAATTGACGAATACTAACATCCATATACAATATAAATTCATTTATTAATTATTTTGAGAGAAAAATTATGAAAAAAATAATGCTAATTATCGGTATAATAGCTACTTTGAACTTAAGTAGCCCTCTTGCTAGAGCTGAGGGATTAAAAATTGGTGTTGTTCACCTTTCTCAAGTATTTGATGCTTATAACAAAACCAAACAGCTAGATGCCGAATTAAAACTAGATACACAAAAAAAAATGGCCGATGCCGAACAAATGCGCAATAAAATAAATGCTGTACAAAAACAAATGAATAATAAAATGCTTTCATTAGATAAACGTATTGCTTTAAAAGAGGAATTTGAAATTGCAAAATTACGCTATGATATGTTTCGCAAAAAAACTATGGCACTAGCGGAACGTCAGCAAATATTAAGGATTTCTGACGTGTATAAAGATATACGTGCAGCTATTAATGATTATGCAAAAGAACAAAATTATGATTTAATTATACGTTTACAAACTAGAGATAAAAAACATACAGACATCAAAAGTTTAGAACAAGAAATCAATCTAACATCAGTTTTATACGCTAGTAATAAAGTTAATATTACTAAAATAATTATAGAAAAACTTAATAAAGCCTATAAAAAATAAATGACTAAGGCCTTAAGCGAAATAATTAAGGCTTTAAAGCCAATTAATTGCAATCTAAAAAAAGACATCAACATCACCTCTTTAGCGTCTCTGAGCGACGCCAAAGAAGGTGATATCAGTTTTTTAACCAATACAAAATATATTGCCCAATTATCTTCTACATGTGCATCTGCTGTTTTGGTTAAACCAGAACATGCCGATATACAATCCAACGCCATTTTAATTATCGTAGATAATCCTAATCTGGCCTTTGCGGAAGTAGCCAAGTTATTGGGGTTTGAAAGACCTGTATCGCCTATGGGCATATCAGACAAGGCTTGTATTGCAAAAGATGCTCACATCTCAAATGATGTAAAGATACAAGCATATAGTGTGATAGCTTCTGGTGTAAGCATTGGCGAATCGACAAATATTTATCCAAATGTAGTCATAGAAAACAATGTCAAAATTGGTAAATACTGCACTATCTATCCTAATGTTACTATTATGGATGGCTGTGAAATTGGCGATAATGTCATAATTAATGCTGGTAGTGTAATAGGAAGTGACGGTTTTGGATTTGATTTAGAAAGTCCTGATAACACCAAAATACCACAAGTCGGCAACGTAATCATTGGCAATAATGTAGAAATTGGTGCCAATGTGAGCATTGATAGAGCAAGGTTTGGATCTACAATTATCCAAGACAACGTCAAAATCGACAATCTTGTTCAAATCGCTCACAACGTCGTAATAGGTAAAAATTCAGTGATAGTTTCTCAAACTGGTATAGCAGGTAGCTCTAAACTTGGCACGGGAGTAATAGTTGGAGGGTGTACTGCCATTTCAGGACATCTGCGTATAGCAGATAATTCTATGTTTGCTGGACGCTCAGGGGTTACCAAATCAATAACTAATGCTGGCATTTATGCTGGATTACCTGCACAACCTATTAATTCATGGCGAAAAGATATAGCCAATATTCGGTCTTTACATAAAATAAAAAAGCATATTAAAGACCTTAAAGAAAGGATACTTAAAATTGAACACAATACCCCAAAAAACACTTAAATCAACTGTTATCATAAAAGGTGTCGGCCTACACAGCGGAGAAACTGCCAATTTAATCCTTGAGCCTGCCACCGCTAATCATGGAATCAAATTTATACGTACTGATGTTGATAAAAAAAACATCATTGAATTAAATCCAGCCAATATAGTTTATAATGATAGGCGCACTCAATTAACCAATGGCAACGTCAACATCAATACTATAGAACACCTACTTGCCGTACTACATATTTTAGGTATCACAGAATTAACTATAAAATGTGACTGCGAGGAACTACCCGGTTGTGATGGATCTGGTAAAATTTACCTAGAAAAAATTGATGCTGTCGGAATTGAAACTTTAGGTGCCGAAACAAACATATTAGAAATCAATACCCCTCTTACTGTTGATAGTGAACATGGCAATATTACTGCTATAGCAAATAAAGATTTCATTATAGACTATACCTTAGACTACTCTGCCTTTGGTGTCAGCCTGCAACATAAAACTATTAATATTACAGAGCAAACATTTCGAGAAGAAATTGTCAACTGCCGTACTTTTTGTATGAAGCAAGAGTGGGATCAACGGTTAGAACACAACCTTGGCAAAGGTGCTAGTCTAGAAAATACATTAGTGATGGATAAGGACACTCCTTTAGAAAATAAATTTAATCAACCGTTAGAGTTAAGCTGTCATAAAATTTTAGATTTAATTGGTGATTTATATCTAACTGGTCAGCCCGTTAAAGGCAAATTTATTGCTTTGAAATCTGGGCATGCCGCAAATGTTGAACTGACTCAAAAAATATTTAACCAAAGGCCTACCGAACCCGTTTATCATCTTGAAGAACTATTAAAAGTTTTACCTCACCGATATCCAATGATGATGGTTGATCGCTTAGAAAAATTAGAACCTAAAAAAAGAGCTGTAGGATATAAAAATTTAAGTTTTAATGAGCCTTTTTTTCAGGGGCACTTTCCTGGACAGCCTGTTATGCCTGGTGTATTGCAAATTGAAGCTATGGCACAATTAGCTGGATGCATTTTAATTGATCCTAATAGCAAAACTAAGTTAATACCAATGTTTACTGCCATCGACGGAGTTAAGTTTAGACGTCCCGTTGTACCTGGCGATAGACTGGATATGGATACTCGTATTGTAAAGTTTAGACGAAATATGGGTGAAGTAATCGGAAAAGCCACTGTCAATGGTCAGGTTGCCTCAGAGGCCACTTTTAGATTTATTCTTATAGAAGGACCTCAAGAATGAGCATCCATCCAAGCGCAGTTATTGGCAACAAAGTCAAGCTTGCTGAGGATGTGATTATTGGACCTTTTTGCCATATAGATGGAGATGTTACTATTAGCTCTGGATGTGTCTTAGACTCTCATGTACGCATAACGGGTCATACTTGTATTGGTAAAAATAATAAAATCTTTTCTTTTGCCAACATAGGTGTAGTTCCTCAAGATTTAAAATTTAAAGGCGAACCTAGCCAAGTTATTATTGGTAATAATAATACTATACGTGAATATGTCAGTATTCATTTAGGTACTCAAGGTGGCGGAAGTAAAACTATTATTGGCAATCAAAATCTAATTATGGCTTATGTACATATTGCCCACGATTGCGCTATTGCCAACAACTGCATTTTGGCAAATGCTACGCAACTAGCCGGTCATATACATATTCAGAATAATGTTAATGTTGGTGGTGCAACTTGTGTGCATCATTTTGTCACTATTGGCAAAGGCGCAATGATTGGCGGTATGAGCCGTATCAATAAAGATTGTTTGCCGTTTTCCATTACAGAGGGCAGTCCCGCTAAAACACGTGGATTAAATTCTATTGGTTTAAGTCGCAACGGATATAGTAAAGATGACATTAGTGCCTTAAAAAAAGCTGTACGAATCTATTACAAAGCAGATGAAAACGCAAGTGCTGCCCTTGAAACAATCAAAGCAGATAAAACTCTCAATGCCAATGAACATGTGCAATATATGGTAGATTTTTTAACCAGCACCGCGCAGGGAGAATATGGCCGAGCCCTTGAAGGTAGCCGATAATATTCTAATTTTTGCTGGCGAAGCCTCTGGGGATGCCTACGGGGCTTTGCTAATAAAAGAATTGCGAGCCATAAATAATAATTTAAATATTTACGGTGGTGGTGGGTCTAATATGCTAAAAGCAGGTTTAAACCCAATTTATACAATCGACAACTTAAGTGTTATGGGGCTAGTTGAAGTTATTTCTATTATACCTAGCCTATTAAAAATCAAAAAAAGCATCATAGCTTTTGCCAAAAACAACCAACCTAAAGTAGCTATTTTTATTGATTATCCTGGCTTTCACGTACCTTTAGCCAAAAAATTAAAGCAATTAAATATACCGATATTATATTATATTAGCCCAAAAATTTGGGCATATCGTGAAAAACGCATCACAAAAATTATATCATCTATTAACCAGTTAGCTTCGATATTTGATTTTGAAAAAGCTATTTACACACGCTATGGATTTGATAACTGCCACTTTGTTGGACATCCTATAGTAGATGTATTAAAAACCTCTGGAGCATTAGCTACTAAGCCACATACTAATTTAATTGGTATTTTACCCGGTTCACGAAACTCAGAAATCGCTAAACTATTGCCCACTATGATAGAGGCGTGCAAATTACTTAAGCAAGAAAATCCACAATTAAAATTTTGGCTTAGCTGTGTAAATAATTTTAACAATCAATATTATAAAAATTTAATAGGTGAATTTAAAATTGATTTTATCAAACAAGATTTGCACCTAAATATTGCAAAATCGTTTGCCATTATTGGAGCCTCTGGAACAGTAAACTTAGAAATGGCATATTTAGGCATACCTTCTGTAATTACATATAAATTGGCCCCTCTCACACATAGTATTGCAAAGCGAATTATCAAAATACCCCATGCGTCTCCTGTAAATATTATTATGCAAGAAGAATTATACCCCGAGTTGTTGCAAAATTTATGTAACCCTCAAAACATCTACAAAACTGTTAAAGAACTAATATACAATACACAAGTTCGTAACACACAACTACGCAAACTACACATATTTAAAAAGCAATTGGGATTAGCTGGCGCTAGTGAGCGTGTTGCCAAAATGGCCATCAACTTAATGGCTAAATAATATGACACTCAAAAAAACATATTTTAGCCTAATCGAAGTTATCATTGCAATTGGCATTATCGCTGGCATTATGGGGGTTACTTATGGATTTATGCGACAAGGATTATTAGTACGCGAACACAGCAAACAAATATCACGTCAAATCCGCCTTGAACATAATTTACTTAATACTATATCTAAAGACATACAAGGTGCTCAATGGATAGATGCAAGCCCTATTGAAATTTTTAATCTTCAAAAAGACAAAGTACACCCTAGCTCATCAAAACTGCAAATGTTGAGCTTTTCTAAGTTATATAACCCAGAAACCCAAACCAATACATATCTTAACCAAATAACGTACGCAATCGACTTAATGCCAAATGGTGAAAACTACGCCTTGTATAGGCAAAAAATAAGCTTAAACGACCTCAAAGACGACTCCAATAATTGGGAATATATATATGGCCCTATTACTGATTTTACTGTACAAGTTTGGGATAAAGACAAGTCTGATTGGTTGGATAAATTCTCTAGTGGTAAATCTAAAGCCTTGCCAAATATCGTACAAATTATCATACAATTACCTAAAACCGATTTGCAAAATAAAAGTATTATTTTTCAACGTAAAATTGTTTTGCATAATAATACAACCTTTAAAAAGGCTAAACTAGAATCAAATAATGAAATATCAAAACAACATTTGTCCGGATCATAATAATACATTACTAAAAATAAGCACTATCGTATCACTCACGTTGCATATTGCATTAAGTCCTATCGTCACTAAATTATTATATTTGCATAAACAAAAAGATAAAACTAATCACATATTAATTACAGAAATATTAGATAATGTTTCGCAAGGGACTAATCATAAAACAAAATGTATTTCCCATAGTCAAGTTATAGGTGTTACTCCTATCGATATAGATACTATAACACTAGAAACGCCTCTACAACCCCATTGCACACCTTATCAAAAAACAACCGTTGAAACATTACGCAAAAACGACATCAAACATAACACTACAATATCAAGACGTAAAAATATACCTCTTTCACGAAAGCCTCTACATTTACAACGCAAATATACAAAGACAATAGCCAAAACTATTCTATCAAATATACCGCAAATTGATTTACAAAATGCACCTAAAAACAACGCAAAAGTAATGATTAAAGTTGTGATTAACCCAGTAAATGGATTTCTCAAAAATATATCAATTTTAAAAAGTTCTAATAATTGGGCATTAGATCAAGCGGGTATTATGGCTATTAAAAAATCAATGCCCTTTCCACCATTAGACATCCCATTAGATAAAATTGTTTTTATTATACCAATTACATATAAACGCTAATTAGCTTTGTAATGTCCATTGAATTGAAATAACATCATTGGTTACAGATTTAATACGTTTATAAATTTTGTCAAATATCACATCAGTTTTATTGCGTTTGAAAATTCTTACATTAGCTACAATTGAATACTCGCCCTGTACACTATTGTATTTAAAATTAACGTGTTGTAATTTACTAAATTCTTTAACCGCATCTATAACCTTAGAAGTATCATTATCCGCAGTTAATTTTATTTTAATACTGCGATACGAATGTGATGGTAACATATTTTCTATAATGCTAACCGAAGTCAAAACTATAATCGCTAAAAAAGTTGCAATAACTGCCACAACAATATGACCAGAACCACAGGCCATACCTATACCAGCAACAATCCACATACAAGATGCTGTAGTTAAACCCCTAATATTAATTCCAGATTTAATAATAGCACCCGCTCCTAAAAAACCTATACCGGTTACTATTTGGGCAGAAATTCGCCCAGGATCTGGAGCACCTACACCATGCAGGGTTACAATCTGACCAGAAAATGCAATAAATGTCGAAAGAGTAGTAAATAAACAAGCACCTAAACCAACTAAGATATTAGTTCTCATACCAGCTGCACGCCCATGAAAACCTCTCTCTAAGCCTATCAAACCAGACAAAATAGCCGACATAGCCAAATTGCCCACATACTCTAAAATACGTGGATCATCAAAAAATGACTTAAAAAAATCAAACATAACTACCTCTCAAATTAATTAGCAAATAACTGTTGTACTGGTTTAGCCCAATGATTTAAATACGAATAAAAATCCAATTGACGTTCAAATTCCCCTATGTGCTTTATTTCAATAAATAATGTCTCTAGCGGTAAAAAATCTTCTATGCGTTCCGCCCACTCAATTAACTTTAACCCTTCGCCCATCAAAATCTCTTCTAAACCCAAATCCATAAATGATTCTGAATCAAGGCGATATGTATCCATATGATGCACTAATACTCGCCCACCTGTATATTGATTAATTAAAGTAAATGTAGGGCTAGATATCATATCTTCATCAATGCCAGCACCTAAACAAATTGACCGACTTAATAAAGTTTTGCCAGCACCTAAATCACCACTAAATGCCACAATAGCTTTATCAAAATTTTTACCTATTTTAATACCCAACTCCATCGTTTTTTCTGGAGATGTAGTAGTATAGCTTGTAATTAATTGTTTTTTCATTTCTGAAGATTATACTATTTAAATAAATATGAACAATATAGAATTGCAAAACCTAAAAAAACAATACGCCGATAATATAAAAAACGGCTTAGATTCAGTTACTGCCGTTAACTGGGGGTCTCGTGCTTCACAAGAAGCAAGATTTAAAATATTTTTAGATATTTATCGACAATACCCACCAACATCAACTATTTTAGATGTAGGCTGCGGACTTGGTGGATTATATAAATTTTTTATAGATCACAAGCTTAACCCTAACTACACAGGTATGGATATCTGTCCAGAAATGATTACTGCACTTAAAAATACATATCCTCAAGTAACAGGATTTACTTGTAATCTATTAGAAAATCATATACAAAATAAATCATGGGACATCGTTGTCAGCTCTGGCATTTTTAATCAAGTTGGTAGTGATGACGATAATTATACGCGCAAAATGATTAAAGCTATGTGGCAATTATGTAATAAATCTGTAGCTTGGAATATGCTTTCAACAAATGCCGATCCAAGTGGCATAGCTACCACAACACGCCTAAGCGATCCGAACAAATGGGTTAAATTTGCCAAAAGCTTAAGCAAACACGTAGAACTCCGCCACGACTATCTAAAACATGATTTTACAATTATTATTAGAAGGTAAAATGATTAAACAATACACATTATATTTAATTTTAATTTTAAGCCCATTATTTACAGGCTGTCAATCTAATGCTCTTGGACGTAATGCTTTAACTATAATGCCAAGCAGTATGTTAAATTCGCAAGCAGAGCAAGCATACGCCGATGAAAAACAAAAAAACAAAATCATTAAAAACACACGGCAAAGTCATTTAGTACAACAAGTGGCTAATAGATTAATAATGGTTGCCAATCGTGATTATGCTAACTATTGCCAAGGATTTAACTGGGAAGTTGTTTTATTTGATAAACCTAAAGTTAAAAATGCTTATTGTATGCCAGGTGGCAAAATTGCAATTTACAGTGGGATATTACCAGTATGTCAAAACGAAGCTGCCCTAGCTGCTGTAATGGGACATGAAATATCCCATGCTCTATTGCGTCATGGTAACGAAAGGGTCAGCCAGCAAATAGGCTTGACAACATTAATGGTTGGTGCCAATTACGCATTAAACAAAAACGAAAATGTATCTTCAGTTCAAAAACGCAATATTCTTATCGCTGTAGGACTTGGCTCAGAATTTGGTGTAGCATTGCCTTTTTCTAGAATGCACGAACGAGAAGCAGACTATTTAGGCTTACGTCTAATGGCAAAAGCTGGTTACATACCTAGCGAAGCACCTGCACTATGGAAACGCATGCAAGCCAATGGCAAATCAATGCCTGAATTTTTATCAACACATCCATCCGATGCAAGCCGAATTAAAGACCTAGAAAGTAAACAACAAGAGGCGTTTAGCCTATATAGGCTAGCGCCTCATAAATATGGTAAGGGAGAAAATTTTTAACCTTCCAAATTGTCTAAAGCTTCCCTTAGATCATCTGTAATTTTTAAATTATGATGCACAGCTTTAACATCGTCATGTTCTTCAAAAACTTCTACAAATTTCAAAACTTTCAAACCAGCTTCAATATCTAAACTTATAAAATTATTTGGTATCATAGTAATTTCTGCAGATTCTAAATCATAATCAGACAAGGCTTCTTGCACCTTTAACATATTGGCAGCAGAAGTTTTAATTTCAAAAAAATCACCAACAACACTCATGTCATCGGCACCAGCTTCAAGAGCTGCTATCATTAAATCTTCTTCATCGTTATTTTCTACAGGAACTAAAATCAAACCTACCTTGTTAAAATCCCACGATACACAACCAGGTTCACCTAAGTTACCATTGTGCTTATTAAATAAATGTTTTAACTCTGGGGCTGTTCTATTTGGATTATCTGTTAAAACTTCTAATATAACAGCCACGCCGTCTGTGGCATAACCTTCATACATATTTTCTTGTAAAGCTCCGCCGCCTAATTCTCCTGCGCCTTTTTTTATAGCACGGGCAATAGAGTCATTTGGCATATTAACACCGCGCGCTTTATCCATTAAAAGACGCAAACCAGGATTCATATCTGGATCTTTACCTTTTTCCCGCACACAAGCCATGATTAATTTAGCATAACGCGTAAATACCTTACCTCGTTTTGCATCGACCGCAGCCTTACGATGCTTTATATTTGCGGCGTGAGAATGTCCTGCCATAGATAAACTCCTACTTATTTGTTTTCTTTTGCGCTGGCTTTTTGCGCTTCTTCTTCACATTTTTTTTCAGCGACATACTTTTTAGCACATTCATTAGCAGCTAAATAAAACGACCATAACTCTTTCTCATTTACTAAACTAGATAATTCTCGTTGTAATTGACGACGATTGCCATTAGAAGCTACCACTTGATACTTTTCTTTGCATAAATGAAACATCTCTGTACTAACAGGCACAACATGCTTACCCATAGACTCAATCATTACAATTGATGCCCCATCACTATCCTTTGATAGGATTTTCTCTAAACCCTTGCGAATATCAGCATCACTTTTTTCTTCAAACAATGTATCAGTTAAATTACCAAAACGATAATGAATAGATTTTAAAGTCTCAAACGCACAATTAATTGCATCGTATTCTGAATCTGGCGCACCCATATTTTCTATAATATGACTGACGCGACTAGTGCGCAATTCATTATACTCCATACCTAAATCTTGATAACGCTTTAAAGTTTGTTCTATTACTTTATCACTAAAGCCTTTTTCGGCCATAGATACTCCAATAATAGAATCTACAATAGAACGTTTTTTGACTTTTTTATTAGTTTTAGATAATTTTAAGTCTTTTTTTAATTTTTCAAATGCTTTGTTTTTTGCCATAGACTTTAGTTTCCAGATAAAATGAGCGATAAGGTTAGCAAAAGCAAGTATTTAGGTCAAGATTAGTGCTCTAAAATTAGCTTTTTTTCTAAAAATATGCTAAGCTAAGAATAATGCCAGAGCCAACACTACGTGTACAATATCTTGATAAACGCTTCCGCGTTAAATTAAACGAAAAACCTTTAAGCATTGGTCGCCTAAAGGAAAATAGACTATGTATTGAGATTGGTTCTATTTCACGTCGACATGCCGTAATAGAATATATTGACAATAAATGGGTTGTAAAAGACTTAGACAGCAGTAATGGAATAGTACATCAAGGCAAACAATTAAAAAAATTAATATTAAAAAAAGATATTGAATTTAAACTAGGCGATGCCCTTTTTACTGCCTTAATAGATCAAGACGCAAGCAGTAGTGAAAATGACTCCACAGTTACTAAAATTGTTGAAAATAACTCAAAAATTATACCTAGATTAAATACTAATTCTAGCGAGATCAAATTAGCTAAAACACAAGAGACTCCACTAAAATCCTTAGTTTCACATAACAACCCAATAAAAATAGGTATAGAAATATGTGGCTATCGTATCGAAAAAAAACTACACCAAGACAACCTGCAAACTGCTTATAAGGCTCACCAAATATCTATTGATCGCACAGTCGTATTAAAAATACTTAACTCAGATCATACATCAAACCCTAAATTTATAGAAAAATTTAACCGACAAGCCAAAATATCTGGTTCTTATAATCATCCAAATATAATACATACATTAGATTGCAACCAGATAGATGATCTATTTTTTTATGCTGTAGAATGGGTAGATGGAAAAAATCTAACTCAAGTTTTAAAACGTGAAAAGCGCTTAACCATTAGCCAAAGTTTAGACATAATTACAAACATTGCCCAAGCTCTAAGTTATATACATCAAAAAGGGGCAACACATCAAAACATCAAACCTAACTCTATTATTATTAAAGAAAATGGCGACGCTAAATTAGCGGATGTAGGGTTATTTGCATTATTTGATAGTGATGCTAATCAAAATAGTCGTAAATTGATTGGCGCACCACAATACATGTCTCCCGAGCAAGCTCGTGGACAACAACTATCTGATAAAAGCGATGTATATTCACTAGGGACAGTTTTATATCATATGGTTACAAATAGACCACCATTTGAAGGCGACAATCCTATAACAATTATTTCTAAACAAATAAAAAGCTTGCCCAAATCACCTAAAATATTTGACATTACCATCGATGAACAACTAGATAATTTAATTATGGAGATGCTTCAAAAAGATCCAAATATGCGACCGTCTATAGACAAAGTTTTAGATCTTTTACCAGATATACACTCTGCAATTACTCCTATGCATATTAGTGGTGGCAATAGCATAAAAATCAAAAAAAAGAGAAGAAGAAAAATAATCAAAAAAAAATCTAACACGGCAACCATATTATCCATCATAGTTGCTTTTATAATAACCTTTATAGCACTTATGATGCTAAACCCTCAACAAAGAGACTTTGCAACAAAAAAAGCTCCTTGGAGCAAAAAAATATTTAAAATGATTGATAAAATCCATCACAAAAATACATCCGTGCAAATACCGTAATTATCAATCTTTAGATAAATGCATAACCACTGATGTTGCACCTAAATTATTTAAATCCATACCGATTAAAAACTTACTTAAACTATCTGCACCTAAGCAAGACATACCTTTAATGTTAATTTCGCGCATCTGACAAAATTGTTTAAACTCTGCCAAGGTAACAAAATGATTATTAGGCGTATTGTACCACTCAAACGGTAAATCACCACTCTTTGGCAACCTACCCAACAAGCCTAAGCGTAAACGATGTTTCCAATGAGCAAAGTTTGGAAATGATATCAATAAATTTTTTGAAACTCGCAATAATTCATCTATAACAAAATCTGGGCGGTTTAATTCTTGTAACGTGCCACTCATAATGGCAAAGTCATAACTTTTATCTGGTATCATCCCCAACCCATCGGTCAAATCAGCTTGAAATACCGATGTCTCTAACTGATTACAACTAATAATCGAAGATACATCAAAATCTATACCATGGCATAAACAGCCCTTTGTTCTATCAAGATAATGCATAAAACTGCCTTCACCGCAACCCAAATCTAAAACACGACTGCCCTTGGTTATCAACTTGCTCATATCAATTAAATCTGGTCTATCCAATAATGGCACTACTACATCTATTGAATTATGCCCAATTAGAAAAGAGCCAATAACATCAGAAAGCTCCGCACTCTTTAACAAAAAAGAATCATGCCCGTATGGTGATTGGTGCTCAAAATAACTCACTTGCTTACCCGCACGCATTAAAGCAGACGCCAACTCTCGACTTTGCTCAGAAGGATACAACCAATCAGATGACAAAGAGATAAAAAATAAACGCGCCGAGCTATCTTTAAAGGCTTCTTCTAAACTACCTGTTTTCTCTGTTAAAGAAAAATCATTCATAGCTTTGGTAATATATAAATAAGAATTAGCATCAAACCTATTAATAAAAGATTCTCCCTGATAAGTTAGATAAGACTCAATTTGAAAATCTGTACTAAATAACGAACCTTCCATATCCTTACGCCGTTCTCGTCCAAATTTTTCTTCCATTGACTCCTGAGATAAATAAGTGATATGCGCTATCATTCGGGCAATTGATAAGCCTGTATGCTCTGTTTTAGTATTGTAATAATCGCCACCATTCCAACTAGGGTCATTCATAATAATTTTACGAGCAACAATATCAAAAGACAACGCCTGTGCTGACAAACTCTCAGCGGCAGCTAAGCAAATGGCTCTATCAATAAAATTAGGAAAGCTACTGACCCACTCCAACACCTGTATACCACCTGCAGAGCCACCAACAACGCCCCATAAATGACTGATGTCCAGCTCATCTAAAAGCATTTTTTGCGCCATAACCATATCCCCTATAGTTATAGCTGGGAAATCCAAACCGTAAGGTTTATTTGTATCTGGATTTATACAAGCTGGCCCCGTTGTACCCATACATCCGCCAAGTATATTAGTACAAATAACATGAAAACGATTAGTATCTATTCCCTTACCAGGACCTATCATGTTTTCCCACCACCCGGCTTTTTTATCGTCTATATGATGCTTCCCAGCAGCATGAGCATCACCTGTTAAAGCATGGCATATTAATATTACATTATCACCATCTGGAGATTTATTACCATAACGCTCAAAAGCTATACGCAATTTTTTTAGCCTACCACCACGTTGCAAAACAAACCCCTCTGGAGGAAGAGAAATATCGCAATATTCGGTTTTAACTAAACCCACACTGTCTTGATTTATATTTTTACCCATAATTTGCTTATTCTATATGATTTTCAAGCTTGATTCTAGCCTCTAAAGAAGTTAATCTTCTAAAAATGAATATGCAACTATCAATTAAAGATTTACGAGTCAATACAATCATTGGTATCTATCCAGAAGAGCGCACCAAAGCACAAGAGATACTATTTAATATAGATATTATTTTTGATGCCAAAAACCCTGCCAACAGTGATAACATTAGCCAAACCATCGACTACTACAAACTAAGCGAAAGCATCGCCGATTTTGTACAAGCAACATCGTATAATTTATTAGAAAAATTAATTTATGATATTTCAACATTTATCATGCAGGATAAACAGATAATATCTTGCCATATTGAAGCTTGCAAAACCCAAATCAAAACACGTGCTAAAAGTATTTCATTAAGCTTTACAAATTGCCGTTAATACCAGTCGTGCATTTGTTGCACAACTGGTATTCTAAACGTTACAGTTTATGTATTTTACTAAGTTCAGTAATCATATACTCTACTGCTTCATCTGGGTCATCTATGATTTTATATAATTTTAAATCTTTATAATCTATCATACCCCACTTTGCCATAGCGTCTAAATTAAGCACTTCATCCCAATACTGCCTGCCATAAAGTACTATAGGCATTTTTTTGACTGTTTTTTTAGTTTGTACTAAAGTTAAAACCTCAAAAAACTCATCTAAAGTACCAAACCCTCCAGGAAACGCCATCAAGCCTTTACACAAATATAAAAACCAAAATTTACGCACAAAAAAATAGTGAAAGTCTAAGCACAAGCCAGGGGTTTGATACGGATTTGGTTTTTGTTCAAAAGGCAATGAAATATTTAAACCTATAGATAAACCTCCCGCATCATGAGCTCCACGATTGGCTGCCTCCATAATACCTGGCCCTCCGCCAGAGGCGATAGCAAAATTACACTTTTGCACCTTTGGACTTTGTGCCCATTTGCTAATTTCACAGGCGATATAACGTGCATCTTCGTAATAACGCGCCATCAATAATTGGGATTCAGCCGTACGTCTTTCTCTCCTCTGCTTTAAAGTAGGCTTAGATAATTTAGAAAATTTAGATTCAATTTCTTTATAATACTTACTAGCATCATCGCGCGGTTTTGTTCTTGCAGAACCAAACATAACTATAGAATTTTCAACACCGTATTTTTCAAAGCGAACTTGAGGCGCAATAAATTCTGCCATAATACGCAATATACGAGCATCGTGGCCTTCCATAAACGCCTTATCAAGAAATGCTTTAACTGGTATCTCTGTATTCTTTTTTGCCATTATTCCTCCTTGAAATAAAAACCATGCAGTTTTATATAATATATGTATCAAGTTTAATCACATTATTCCTAAAATCAAATTTGCACTTTCACATAAAAAAGGCTATGACTTTTACAAGCCATAGCCTTTAATATTTACCGTTAAAATAACTATAAATTATTTTAAGAAATTAATTAAACATCCACCACTACTGCCACCATCTAAAGATGACGATGTAGAAGAGGTTGACAAAAGCTGGTGAAATTGGAAATGTCACCTCAATAGGCGTAGCAAAGGTCATGCCCGATGGGCCAAATTCAAATACTGAACCAGCTTCTTCAAGATCACCCAAAGAGCTATTAACAACAGAGGCTGCTAATGTTGCAGGATTTACATCTGCACCATTGCCATCTTTTACACCAGTACCAATAAAGATTTTTAACTTATCAATATTGGGTGTTGTACCAGTAAAGCTTACGTCAGTTCCTGCACTTGCTTTACCCTCAGCATTAGTTGCGCCACCTACTGCACCAACAACTGGAATTGTTGTTACTTTAGATTCTAAACGTTTGCGTAAAATACTGAGGCGTGGACCGTTGGCTGCACCATCACCTTTTGAAAAAACAACAAGTAAGTCTTTTGATGGCGTCATGTAGCCAAAAATCTGATTATTGCCATTTAATTGGTATTCATTTTTTATTGTGTGAGCAAAATACCACCATCGATATAAAAAACTTTTTCATCAGAACCACCTGCTACACCTGTATTTGTAAAAGTTATATTTTCCACATATCCAGCTTCTGATTTATCATTGTCATCTCTATTGTTTTCAATATAAACAGCTCTCCAATCACCTTCAAGATCTGCCGTTGTAAAGGTTTTAGATGAGTCATATTTTACAGCAAAATCATAAAAAGCACTCGATCCATCATTGCCTGTTTTTAAAAACAGCTCTTTATTAGCTGTCATATGCCCAATTATATAACTGCCTTCCTCATCAAAGGATATTGCACCTAATGAAGAGATAGTAAATTTATTAGGTGGCGCCCAACTAGGGATACCTTCTGCATTAATTGAGAAAAAACCAGCACTGTGATTATTACTAGAATTTCCTATTTCAAACAAAACCTCTCCCCATTCACCTTCTAAATCAGATTGGTTATAGGTTGCGCCAGCGCTTTTATTTAAAAAACCAATGCCAGCATAGTCCTGATCGCCAGAACCTGAGTCTTGCCAAGTATCAAAACCAACTGTTTTATCATTTGATAAAAAACTATTTGGATTAGCAGCATCAACATTTTTTATAGCACCATTAGAATCAATTGTAACTGGCCCCCTGTTTCAGAAGCACCTGTACTACCCATGCCACTTTCAAGTATATCTATATCAGTAAGAGTATACTTACCATCACTATATACTGCATCTGTGGCAAAAATATTAAAGTTATTAAGATCATTTACCCCCTTACCAACTTCCACTGAATAAGCAGTCCAACTACCATCTAAATCACTGGTCTGAAACACAACTGCCTCTGCATTGCCCGCAAACGGTGCCAACAAGGCAAGCCCCATAAAGGCTTTTACTAATAATTTTTTCATTCTGTTTTTTCTCCTTTTAACAGATTAAAGTTTTAGGTATTTACCCCTGATTATTATTTAAATAACACTCTCATGTAACCCGCAACCATAGTAATAAATTGACACTATTAGTTACTCATATAGAATAAAGTAATGCAAAAAATAAAACGAATACCCTACGGCAAATCTGATTTTGAAAGTATTAAACCAGATAATAGATATTATATTGATAAAACACATTTTATCCGTGAGCTAGAAAAAACCGATTTTACTTTTCTTATCCGTCCACGCCGTTTTGGTAAAAGTCTATTTTTATCAATGCTACATTGTTATTACGATATTAATCAAAAAGATAATTTTGAAAGCCTTTTTCAAGGCACATCTATATTAAAAAATCCTACCGAAGAGCGGGCTAGTTATATGATAATGTCGTTTAATTTTTCTGTAGTCAGCACTCATAAAGGTAAAGTGCAGGAAAACTTTAATAAACATTGCAAGACTGTTATTGATACTTTTTTAGAGAAATACCGTACATACATACCAAAAAATGTAGTTAAACAGGCTCTTCAAGAAAAATCAGCTCATGCTAAATTAGCATATCTTGCCACTGCTTTAATTGATAATCCTACCAAAATATACATCTTAATAGATGAGTATGATAATTTTACCAATACACTACTTTCTGAATACGGAATTGAAGAGTACAATAAAATAGCTAAGGAAGAAGGTTATTATAAATCTTTTTTTAAAACCTTAAAGGCTATGGCAACTGGCAGCGGCGCAGGACTTGCCAGAATGTTTGTAACAGGGGTGTCTCCCATTACAATGGATGATGTTACTAGCGGAATGAACATCGGCGACTCTATCAGCGTAAATCCAACATACAATGAGATTATGGGCTTTACCGAAACAGACATAGAGCAGATGATTGACTATTATACCAGTGTCGGGGTTTTTAAACTTGATAAGCAACAATCAATTACAACTATGCGTAAGTGGTATAATGGTTATAAGTTTGCCGAATTTGCCAAAAACAGTATGTACAATACAGAT
>JAMOSO010000004.1 GCA_027063065.1 Planctomycetota bacterium
GTTAGATTGTTTTTCTATTATTAAGCAGATATTGTCAAAACGATTTTTCAGAAAGTTAATAAAGGCAAACGTGCTATGCAGGTCTGAATTTGACGAACCCGTCCAAATAGGAGCCTTGCTCCACAGTTGACTTAAAGAGCTTTCTGGGTCTTGTGTGCTCTTAGTATTTGCGGGTAATGCGAGTAATTGTTGAATAGATTATAATATTTAAATAAAAGTAGTTTAAAATGTCATCAACATTAAGCAGAATTTAAGGTGCATGTTCCCTAGAAGATAACGCGGGTTGTCGGGTTGATAATGTTTGCTAAATATTATTATTTTGAGCCCACAGAGCTAACATAGATAGAGCAAATAATTGATAAGAGTTATCAGTGATATTTTGCTTGTGTTGATTTAAAAGGTTATCTAATTCCTTACGATAAAATAAGGTATTTAAAAAATTAGAATCATTTAATAATGTTCGCGTTGGTTTAAACCATTCTTTGCGATACCAGCGTGCTAAAGGCACGCCAAAGCCCATTTTAGGGCGTTTAGTTATATTGTTCGGTAATATTTGTTTACCTATTGCATTTAATACTTTTTTGCGTGTATAACTGGCCGTATAGTGCACAGGTAGGCTTGTTATAAAATCACTTAAATCTCTATCTAAAAATGGTGCGCGTACTTCCAATCCGTATGCCATAGAGGCACGATCAACTTTTACTAAAATATCGTTTAACAAATATGTTTGTAAATCAATTTGCATTAATGCTTGGCGGATAGGTAAATCTTTAGATATGCCCGTTAATGGTTTAAGATTATTGTGAGAGTGTTTTAGCATCATATCTTTATATAGTTTTTGGCGTTGATATGTTTTAAATCTGCTAATTAATTCTAGGTAGCGATTTTTATTGTCTGTTGCGCTAATGTCTAAAAGGCGTTGTATACGTCCAAAAAAAGTACGTTCTTCTTTGCGTTTGGGTAAGATGTTTTTTAGTGTATTAGCAAAATAAAGGCGTGTTTTTAATGGTAATAAATTACATATTTGAGCATAGTGCATCACTTGGTAGCGATAATATCCTCCTGCTAATTCGTCAGCACCGTCACCGCCTAACGCAACACTTACTCGGCTTTTGGCAAATTTACTAAGCAACATTGTCGGCAATAAGGAACTGTCAGCAAAAGGTTCTTCAAATGTTTTGCTGGCATCAATTAAATTATCCCAACTATTTGGGTTTACCTCTAAAAAATGATGTCGACTGCCAATTGCTGTGGCCACTTCTTGAGCGTAAGTGCGCTCATCATATTTGTTTTCGCTAAATCCAATGCTAAAGGTATCGATAGGTTTATGGTTTAATTTGCTTGCCATATATGCTATTAACGAGGAATCTAATCCACCAGATAAAAATATGCCCAGAGGAACATCAGAAACCAATCTTCTTTTAACAGATATTTCTAATAAATTTTTAGTTTGGTTTACAGCTTGTTTAAATGAACCGGTAAAAGTTGTTTTAAGTTTAGGTGTAAAATAATTTGTAATTTGCAATTGACCATCACTAAATACGGCATAACTGCCAGCGGGTAATTTTTTTATATCTTTGTATATGCTATGAGGTTCTGGTAAGTATTGGTATTGTAGGTACCAATTGATGGCTTGGTAATTAATAGCGTTATCAATCCAATTTAATTGGATTAATTGTGCCGGTCCAGAAGCACACGCAAACTGTTTGTTTTTAGTAGAGTAAAATAAAGGTTTTTGTCCAAAGCGATCTCTGGCGATATAAAAAACATTATTCTGTTTAAGATAAATTACTACGCTAAACATACCGTTGACTTGATTAAAAGCTTTGGGGCCTATTTCTTCAAATAGATGTAATAAAACTTCGCTATCACTATTGCTTTGAAATTTATGTCCACGTTTTTCTAAATCAATTTGAAGTTTTTTATAATTATATATTTCACCATTGCAAATAATGGCAATGTCTTTTGTTTCGTTCCAGATAGGTTGTGTGCCACCGTCTATATCAATGATAGATAGGCGTTGATGAGCTAATGTAGTTGCGCCCTGTATGTAAATACCTTGTCCATTTGGACCACGATGACTCATAGTGTTAAGGATTTGTTGTACATCGGATTTTTGCAAAGGTGTTAGGTTGTTATATGATGCAAAAATACCACACATTTAGTTTTTCCTTAAAATAATAAGTATGCCTTGAGCGCATAGCATAGACATAAAAGGTGTAATTGGCATCCTAAATCTAGGATGCGAATCTGGTCCAGTTATAGCTATTAAAATAATGCAAGATGTAAAACATAGCCATTGCATGCTATCACTAAATTTAAATTTAAATTTTATTGCAGTTATGGCAATTAATATATAGGTTGCAAAGGTATATAGAACAAACGGTATTAAAAATAAAATAGGCCATCCTGTTTTTTGAATATAATAAATTATGCCAGCTATTAGACCTTTGCTATTGATGATATTTAATGTACCTATAGAACCAATTTTAAATCCTATTTTATTTAATAAATCGCCCGCAATAGGCATAAATAATACAAAACTTTTTTGCAGGTGTATGCCAAGATATGTAATAGGGTGAGCAAATATTATTTGTTTCCAACTTCTAGCAGCATAGAGAGCTTGAGATTGTGGGTGTTTTTGTAATTGTTTGTTAAACTTGGATTGCACCTGTGAAAATTTTTGATTGTTTATTTTGGCTTCTAATGCGGCAGCATGATATCTATATAGAGTTATATCGCCTACTGTGCCAATCGACCAAGTGCCAGCTATATTATGGGTGCGAATAACCCAAGGCATCAACAGTAAGATGCTTAGCAATAAACCTAATAAATGTTTGTTTTGTTTTTTAATAATACAAAAAATCAAAAATACTCCTAAGACAAATATAGCAATCGGTCTGGTGTAACACATACCTGCCATACATATACCAAGGGCTATAGCACCAAGTTTGGTTTGTGTATTAAGCCAGATAATTGCCGACAGGAATAAACTTAAAAATAAGGTTTCAGATAGTAAGCTCATTGCATACACGCACATAATCGGCGAGGCATAACAAATTATTATAGTGATTAATTTTATATTTTGATTTAATTTAAAAATCGTTGCAATCGTATAAAGTAAAAACAAGTTTAATATTTCTAAAAACAATTGAACCAGTATGATGCTTTTGGCTTTAGTGATATGTATTTTTGCTAATATATATAAAAAGATAGGATAACCAGGAGGTCTAAAAGTATGTGGTTTTAAGTCAATACTATATTGGTTAGTGCTTATTAGGTTGTCGCGTAGATTGATGTATTCAAAAGAATCAGGACGATATAATTTAGATGTATCGGCAGTAAATAAAATAAAAATTCTAGCGCAAAACAATAGGGTAATTATTGATAAAAAAATATATTTCATGTGGGTAATGTTACTGTTAAAGGAGATTTATTAATAGCAATTACTATAATTTATTATGAATAATTATGCTTTTTAAGTGTTCGGGTTTGTTTTGAAATGACTTTATGTGTCGATAATATTGGTATAAGCTTGTATTTTAATTATGGTTTCTTTTAATACTTATTTTAATACTATTGTTGTCCCAAAAAGATAATATGAAAGAATAAATGAATATGAATAATAAATTACGTCAAGAGATAGTTAAATCAATTGTTGCCACATATGAAAACTCACATGGGTTTAATCATATCGAAGGGCCAAATTTACCAGATAAGCAAGCTGTATTAGATATATTACAAGATTTAATCAGTATTGTATTTCCAAGTTTTGATAAGGAGCGCGCTTTACATTGGGATATGGTAGAAGGTGTTATAGGTGATTTGGTGGATAAGGTTTATAAAAATTTAGTCTATCAAGTAAGTCGAGCTATTACTTATTCTGCTTGGACAAAACAAGAAAATATTGCAGATGTAAAAGATAAAGCTATTGCCAGTGTAGAAAATTTATTAAGAAGTATCCCCGATATTAGGAATGCTATAAAAACAGATGTTCAAGCAGCTTATGACGGAGATCCTGCGGCACAAAGTTTTGAAGAGGTGATAATAGCCTATCCCGGTTTATATGCGATAACAGTGCATAGGTTGGCTCATAATTTGTTTAATAGTGATATTCCAATTATACCTAGGATAATGAACGAACATGCGCATTCGAAAACAGGTATTGATTTGCATCCAGGCGCAACCATTGGCAATTATTTTTTTATTGATCATGGTACTGGCGTTGTTATAGGCGAAACAACCACCATTGGTAACTATGTAAAAATTTATCAGGGTGTTACTTTAGGAGCTTTGTCTATACCTAAAAACTCGCAAGAGATTAACGGTGTTAAGCGTCATCCTACTATCGAGGACGATGTTTGTATTTATTCTGGTGCAACTATTTTGGGTGGTAAAACTAAAATAGGTACAGGTTCAGTAATAGGCGGTAATGTTTGGATTACTAAATCTATTAAACCGCATACTAAAGTGTATATTGGTAAACCAGATTTAATTGTGATTCGTGATACATAATGACACGGGTTTATTTTTTAGGATAAACCCGTGCTTATTCTAAATTATTTCTAAATAATCTTTGTTTGGAAGTTTTGGAAATGGTGCAGTAGGTAAGTTTTGATACCAGTATGCAACTGATGATATATCGTCTTGTAAAGGCAAGTATCGACCATCTTTTCTCCATCCAAGAGCTTGCATAGTAACTTTTAGTTTTTCTGTAAACCTAATTGGATCAGTTAAATGCCAACGATACATACTAAAACGTGTATTGGCGTTATATAATCCATCAGGTCTAATTACTAAAGGCACGCCGACATAAGGCGTGTTAAATTCTTGATATTGTTTGATATTGTGATTTTCAAAATTATATGATCCGCAAAAATAATCTTCTGTGCCTGTTCCACATATTGTTGGAAATCCCGTAGAACCAGCCACTTCTTTGCCATCGGAGAGGTTTGGATTGTCATCATCATCTATATAAAATTTGATTTCACCTTCGCCCCACCATTCGTTGTTGTTAAGTCCCCATGCCATATATGTGCCAACATAATGACCATGACCTTCAATGCTATCTAAAATAGTATATACTTCGCCATAGGGCAATGGATTTACCCTGCGAAAGTGCGCGTGAAAATAAGCGGCATCTTCGGCTACTTCATTAAGAGCATAATTAATTTGGTAGTAAATGCGTGAATCTTGCGAGCTTATGTTTTCTAATTCTATACGGATGCGTTTGCGAAATGGCATTGGCCAATAACAGTTAAAAGCGCTACCAGGATTAACACATACAGCTAATGATGTAACTTGAGCAAATTTAATTGACGCATACGCAGCTGCAAAAAAATCACCTATTGGACATTCTACACTTGGGTTTTCTTGATTGTCGTAATATATGCGTAAAATGCTGTGGCGGTGCATGCCAGAAGGAGTCATCCATATTTGTTGTATACAGCCGGGCCCTTCGATGTCGGCTAATACAAATGTTTCGCCAGCTTTAATATCATCAAAAGCGTGGGTTTTCCATCCTAAGCCCATTTCTCTTGAACCACCCCAAGCTTTGCCATTTTCATCCAAAGGTGGCATATCACGCGCACCGCCAGCACGTTGACCAGTACGATTTTCAGAGCATATCGAACGGCTTTGTGCGTTTGATAGCAATGAGATATTTGATAAGCCACATTGTAATCCGTCAAACATAATAGTTCTCCATTTATTTATTTGTTAAATATTTATATTATATTCATTATTTTTAATAAATTTATGGCAAAACTTAGCTTATTTTTGTTAAATCTTAATATATGTCATATTTTTATCGAAAATTATTTATTGATGTGGAACATTATGCAACCTTGCCATTTGCCATACGAGGTTTAGGTATTAATGAAAGCATGTCCGCCGATGAGATTGTTAGGCCAAATGGAACAGAGGATTGGTTTATTTTATTTATGCAAAAAAATAAGGCTAAAATAGAAGGGGCGACTATATATCAAAATAAAATCATAATTTGGCCACCGGGTTGTCCGCATAGGTATGGCGATACGGATAATGATTGGATACATAGTTGGATACATTGTAATGGTTCTAAGCTAGAAAGTATGGTGTCAGATTTAAGTTTACCTCTTAACAAATATTTTTTTGTCGATGATGATTTAATGATGCGGTCATTAATTGAATTATATCAAGAGATTTGTGATGTTAGGGGGGCGGACAAATCTATTTTAGAAAATTTATTTAAGGTTTTTTTATTGCGTTTGCGTAAAAATTATAAAAATTTTCAGCAGTTTCCTGCATTGGTTTATCAAATTCGCTTAGCTATAGAACAAACATTTAATAAGTCAATTAATGTGGAATCTTATGCTAGAGAGTTTAATCTTAGTACTCCATATCTATGTAGTTTATATAAGCAGTATTATGGCACTACTATCAAACAAACTATTATTCGTATGCGTATGGAAATGGCATTGTATCTTTTGCGTAATATTAATTTATCGATTAGTGAAATTGCCAACCAAGTGGGTTACGGTGATGTTTTTCAATTTTCTAAGCAATTTAAACAGTATTTCACACATAGTCCCAAACAATACAGAAAATTGATTTTATAAATTTATGTGGCATTTAATCTGTCTGTTATGGGGGTATTTAAATTGACAACAATTTACCATTGTTTATTGTGTATTTTTTCTTTTTTTAGGTTAATTAATGAAAATACAAAAAAATAGTAGATTAGTGATGATTGGTGATTCTATTACTGATGTTAGTAGAGTTAGACCAGTTGGCAATCCAAGGGGCGAGGGGTTGGGTAAAGGTTATGTTAATTTAGTTAATTCGATGCTTTTAACGGCTTATCCGCAGTTAGAAATAGGTGTTTTTAATACTGGTTGTTCTGGTAATAGAATTATTGATTTAGAGGAGCGCTGGCAAAGTGATGTATTAGATTTAAAACCAGATTGGCTGTCGGTTATGATTGGTATTAATGATGTATGGAGGCATTTTGATAGTCCTCATTCTGATATACAGGTTTCAATAGAAAAATATGAACAGGTTTTAGATGAATTGCTAGCTAAAACTAAGCCTATATTAAGCGGTGGTTTGATTTTGATGAGTCCGTATTTTATTGAGCCAAATAAGCAAGAGCCTATGCGGCAAATGATGGATGCTTATGGGTTAATTGTAAAAAAGATGGCTCAAAAATATGATGCTATTTTTATAGATATTCAAGCGGTGTTTGACGAAGCTACTAAATATCATAATCCAACTTTTATAGCTTGGGATCGTATCCATCCCGCAACACACGGGCACATGCTAATAGCCCGCGCTTTCTTAAATGCTATAGATTTTGATTTTAAAAATTAGTTTTGATATAGAGCCATAATATTACAATCATGGCTCTATAGTTTTAAGATTTCTTTTTACCCCAACTATCGCGCAACCCTATGGTGCTATTAAATATCAGTTTTTCATTGGAGCTATCTTTATCTAAACAGTAATAGCCATTGCGCATAAATTGATAATTGCAGC
Organism: Planctomycetota bacterium; assembly: GCA_027063065.1. Lineage (GTDB taxonomy): Bacteria > Planctomycetota > JAMOSO01 > JAMOSO01 > JAMOSO01 > JAMOSO01. Next base: position 7,516 of record JAMOSO010000004.1, read on the forward strand.
CAATTTTGGCGTCTTTTAATGATGGTTCAAGTTTGGCGATAGAAGATATTTGTAAACTATTTTTGTTTATCTTTTCTAAAAAGTTTTTACCGTCACTTTCATCGCTTGGATTTGGGGTGCTAAATAGGTGGTCGTAATTGCGAATTTCTGCATTTATGGCGTGTTTTGCACTAACCCAGTGAATTGTACCTTTGACTTTGCGACCGTCAGGACTGTTGCCCCCTTTGGATTGGGGGTCATAGGTACAATGGATGGCTGTTATATTGCCGTCTTCGTCCTTGTCTACACTTTGACAGGTAATAAAGTAAGCGCCTTTAAATCTAACTTCACGACCTATACCAAGGCGAAAGAATTTTTTAGGTGGCTCTTCCATAAAGTCGTTTTTTTCAATATATAATTCTTTGGCAAATGGTACTAAGCGTGTGCCATCGGCGTCATTTTCGGGGTTGTTTTCTGTTTCAAATTCTTCAACTTGATTGTCGGGGTAGTTGTCGATAATCACTTTAATGGGGTTTAATACAGCCATAACTCTTTGGGCTACTTTGTTTAAGTCTTCTCTTACTGAGTAGGTAAATTGATCATAAGTGATCATGGAGTCGACTTTTGAGACGCCTATCATATCGCAAAAATTGCGAATACCCTTGGGTGTGTACCCTCTGCGTCGCATTCCAGCAATGGTTGGCATTCTTGGGTCATCCCAACCATTGACATGGTTTTCTTGCACTAATTGCAAAAGTTTGCGTTTGCTCATTACAGTATATTCAAGATTTAAACGGGCAAATTCAATTTGTTTTGGTTTTTGTTTTTGTATATCTACTGCGTTGACAAACCAGTCGTAAAGTGGGCGGTTTACTTCAAATTCTAGGGTGCAAATAGAATGTGTTATGCCTTCTATGGCATCGCTTAAGCCATGTGCCCAATCGTACATTGGATAGATGCTCCATTTATTTCCAGTGCGATGGTGGGCTATTTTGCGTATGCGATACATCAATGGATCACGCATTTTCATATTGGGATGAGCCATATCAATTTTGGCTCGTAAAGTGTATGTACCGTCTTCAAATTTGCCGTTTTTCATATCTTCTAATAAGCTGAGGGATTCTTCGAATGGGCGTTCACGATCGGGGCTGTTTTTACCGGCTTCTTTGACGGTTCCTCTTGTGGCGCGTATTTCCTCTAGGTTTAAAGAGCATACATAGGCTTTGCCTTCACGGATAAGTTTTTGGGCAAACCCGTATAGTGTTTCAAAGTAATCTGACGAGTGGTAAAGCCTGTCTTGCCAATCAAAGCCTAACCATTTGACATCTGCTTGGATAGAGTTCTCAAATTCTACGTCTTCTTTTTCGGGGTTGGTGTCGTCAAATCGCAAATTGCAGGTAGCCCCTTTGTATAGTTGGCTAATGCCAAAATTTAGGCATATACTTTTGGCGTGACCTATATGCAAATAACCGTTGGGCTCGGGTGGAAATCTAGTTTTGATGGCTGTATAGCCGTTATTGTTTATGTCGTCTTCAATAATTTGACGCACAAAGTTTAAGGATTCTTCAGTTTTGTTGTCTGTACTCATATAATTAGCCTTTTATTATTATCAGAAGCACAGATTTTAGAGAAAATGCCTTATATCTGCACGTTTTTTTGTACTTATTATAATAAAAAAGCCCGCTGATTATAATCAACGGGCTTTATATATTGGCTCCTCCGGTAGGATTCGAACCTACGACCAAGTGGTTAACAGCCACCTACTCTACCACTGAGCTACAGAGGAATATTTCTTTTTGTGAGGCGGAATTTTATCGGTTTAATAGTTTTTTGCAAGTTTTTTTTTGATTTTTTTTAAAATTTAAAAAACAGTTATTTTTTTAACCATATTGATTATTATACGGGTTTATAACTGTTTTTGATTTAGGTACAAAGGTATCCATATTTTAACATAAGAGCATTACATGTGATTTATGCTATTAAAGGAGCTATATGACTATTAGCCAGAAAGAAATTATGCATCATTTTGATGTGCAGGGCGATTTTATTGACGCACAACCTTATGGATCTGGACATATTAATGATACCTATGCAGTGTATTATAGGGTTGGAGGAACTGATTTAAGATATTTGTTACAAAGGGTAAATCATTTAATATTTAAAGATGTACCTGCTTTAATGGAAAATATCGATAGGGTAACTACTTGTGTAATTCAAAATTTAGAGAAAGAAGGTGTCCAAGATATTTCTCGTAAGACATTAACATTAATTAAGACTTTAGATAATCAATCGTATTTTTTAGATGCAGATGGTAATTATTGGCGTTGCTATATTTTTATCGAAAAAGCCACAGGTCATGATATTGTACAATGTGAAAAACAAGCTTATGAAGCTGCTAAGGCCTTTGCAAAGTTTCAAAAAATATTATCTAATTTGCCTGGTAAGCCTTTAAATGAAACCATAGTCGATTTTCATAATGCGGTAAAACGTTTAAAAACTTTAGAAGATGCCATTGCTAAAGATAGTTGTAGCAGGGTTGCTTCTTGCCAAGAAGAAATAGATTTTATTTTAAATCGTCGTGATTTAATTTGTTCATTGGTTAATTTACAAGAAACTAACGAAATACCAACAAGACCCACCCATAATGATTGTAAACTAAATAATGTATTAATTGATGATCAAACAGGTGAGGCAACTTCTGTTATTGATTTAGATACTTTAATGCCTGGTTTATCACTTTATGATTTTGGTGATTTAGTACGCACTTCTACGTCGCCAGTGGCTGAAGACGAAAAAGATTGCTCTAAAGTTACCATGCGTATGAATATGTACAAGGCTTTGGTTGATGGCTTTATGTCTGAGGGTAAGGATTATTTAACTAAAAAAGAAATAGAACTTTTACCTGTTGGCGGGCAAGTGATTACTATAACTATTGGTATTCGTTTTTTAACTGATTATTTAAGTGGTGATACTTATTTTAAAACTAAGTATGACAATCATAATTTAGTGCGAGCTCGCACTCAGATTGCTTTAGTAGCTAGTATGGAAGAACAACTAGAAGCAATGCAAAATTGTACTAAAGATTTTTTATAGGAGATAATATGCAACCTACATTATTAGTTTTAGCAGCGGGTATGGGCTCACGTTATGGTGGCTTAAAACAGATAGATAGCATAGGTCCAAACGGAGAGACCATTATAGATTATTCTGTTTATGATGCGATTAAGGCAGGGTTTGGCAAAGTTGTATTTGTGATTAGAAAAGATATTGAAACAGAATTTAAAGCTGTAGTTGGTTCGCGTTATAGTGATAAAATTAAAGTTGAGTATGCTTTTCAAGACGGTAATGATTTGCCAGAAGGTTTTACTGTGCCTGAAGGCAGAGAAAAACCATGGGGAACAGCCCATGCAGTGAGAGCAGCACGCAAAGTTGTTAAAGAACCTTTTGTAATTATTAATGGTGATGATTTTTATGGGGCTGACGCATATAAAACAGTGGCTAGTTATTTGCAAGATAACGAAAAACAAGCGTGTATGGTTGGTTATAAATTAGGCAAAACATTATCATCAAATGGTTCGGTATCCAGAGGTATTTGTAAAACAGATGAAGATGATTGTTTAATCGAGGCTATTGAGACCCATGGTATTGAAAAAAAATCAGGTGATATAGTAGATGAAGAGGGTAATAAATTAAACAGTGATGATATTGCCTCAATGAATTTTTGGGCAGCCAATCCAGAAATATTTGCTGTTATAGAAGAGATGTTTATTGATTTCTTAAAAGAAAAAGGTCAGGAGATGAAATCAGAATTTTATATACCTTCTATATTTACACATTTAATTAATAATTTAAATCAAAAAGTTAAAGTGTTAAAAAATGATTCTAGTTGGTATGGCGTCACTTATCGTGAGGACAAAGCCGAAGTGCAAGCAGCCATAGCAGATATGGTTAAGGCTGGCGATTATCCTAGCCCACTTTGGGGTTAGTTATGGATGCGGCATTCGAGGGATAAAGAAAAATATTCCCGAGGTTGCCGCAACTTCACTTGCTGGTGAAAGCATCTGATTTACATCTGATATGATGGTTCTGCCTTCTGCAACTGCAGTTACTAATCTAGTTAATACTCGTCTATTTCTTTTGTTGCCAGATAAAATAACTTCAAATCCTGCTGGGTAATTTGCGTTTTTAGGGCCAAATTTAGGTACAGCATGAAGTCTATTTACTGTAGTGTCATTATAGACAACTGAAAAGTTTCCGGAGCTTAACGTGCCAGATAAATTTAAAAGCTCTTTATGTGTTTTAAATGTAATGGATTTAAACATTAAAGGCATTGCCATATAAGGCATAAAGCTAGTCATACGCACAAAGGTATAAAATGGGGTGTTTAAAAATGGGTTAGTGACGGATCGACTCCAAAAAACGGTGATGCCAGCGCCATTTTGTGACACGGGAGTCATCATTGATTTAATAACTTTAGAGCGTTCTGGTTCATCAAGATTATTTACATCATTAAAATCACCATATAGTTCTGATTTAGCTAAAATCAAATTTAAATAGCCGTTTTTAAAGCCTCCGTTTGTATTTGGAAAGCGTTGTTTGCCTTTGATTTCGGATAAATAATACATTATAAATTGAAATCGTTTTAAATTGTAATTTGAATCATCTTTTTCAATGAGTGCTCCATTGAAATTAAACCAATGGTCATAAAAGTTGTGGTTTATATTTGCACCGGTTTTTGTTACAGACATTTTTTTTGCTGGGTGCATAGGGTTATGCCCCCACATATTAAATCCAAATCCAAAATTCCAACTAGGTGTACCATTAGATTTTATAACTAAATTATAAGGTTCTAGCTCTTTTGCCATAAATATCATATTGCCAGCATCATTTGGATTATAATCAGGACTATTAATATCCATAGTGGTGCCTTCGTATGGTAAACGCAAATCTCCATAGGGCATATATTGCTGATTAAAATGAACTAAATTTAAATAGTGATTAGAGTCATTTGGTGCATCTGGGGTAAATATGACGGCAGATTGTGAAACGTCTTGTTTGATTTGATTCATAATATCCATACCGTTTGTTGCAAGGTTATCTTGGATAGACATATTAATAACGGATTCTTTGGTGGAATCAATTAAAAGGGCGGTAATGGCGAATACAGAAGCAATCACAGCAGTTACCATGATTATTTCTAACATTGAAAAGTAGTGTTTGATTTGTTTAGTTTTAGTCATATCAATCTTCTATATTAATGGTCATGATGTGGTGAGAATAATGTGTGTCGTTATAAATACCTGTTACAGGGTCTTTGCGGTGATATTCGACCCTTAAGTAATAAGTACCCTTTGGAAAACCGTTTAGATTCCAAGTCATGGTGTAGTTCCAACGTGTTTTAGGTGCAGGGGCATCTGGTTCTGAACTTAAGAAATAACCTTGTGAAGGCAATCTTGCGGGTGCAGTAATATCAGCAGGTATTTCTAGACCAATATCTTTGGCTTTGCCTTCGGTATATACAGTGTCAGTGTTTAAATATTTCCAAGTTTTACGATTGTCATCAGAGTAGCCTACTTTAAAAAAGCCATCTGCTCCGGGGGTGGTGCTTTTATCGTATGTACCAATTTTTGTATATGTTTCACCGTCCCAGCGTTTCCACTGTAAGTTCCATTGCACACTAATAATGCCTGGTTTTTTTAAAGCGCTCATATCTGTTGGGGTAGTGATTTCAATTAAAGGTATTGGTTTTGTAGGGCATAGAGGATTGTCTGTAGAGCTGGCGCGTAAATGAGAATATAACAAGCTCATAATGGCGTATCTTCCGATAAATACCGATCCGATTGTTGCTGTTTGAGCAATACCATGTATGGCAAAATAGCCTAAACGACTTTTATCATTTGGGTCATAACATTGCATTAAGCCACTGGCAATTCCGCGTACGGGTTTGCCCCCAGAGGTGGCATATCCAGCATCGTGTTCATAAAACACTTGCAATATATTGGTATTAGTTCTTTGTGATACATAAGAAGATATATACCATTCGGCACCACCTCTACCTCCATCATTGATTCTCCATGGTCTATTGGATTGGATAGTTGTTGGCATAACAATATTAAACATAGTTTCAAAATCATCTTTAATGTCTTGGCTGTTATGGGTAGTGGGCAAAATAGTGGCATTAGATGTCCAAAAATCATGGTCAAATGTTTTTCCGTTGGGGTTTTTAGCGTTGTAAAAAGATTTACATCCAGTTGTGCGACAACGCCTACCAGAATAGAATTTTTTTGCAGCCGGCACTGCGCTATCATCTGCTTTACCAACACGGTAGTAATATGGTAGGGCAGATCCACTTTGCCAGATAGAACTGTCGGCATCTTTGTACAATTCACCAATAGATGGAGCGCAAATCCAACCTGTTTTATGGCGTATATAATTTAAGCCATAGCCACCCATTCGTGGATTGCCAGCTCCGCCATTTGTTATGTGTTGTGCCCAACCTTTGCCGGATTTGTTGTAGGGTTTACCATTGACGGGTATCGAGTATTTAAATCCATTGGCACTGTCATAGCCTATTTCGTTACCTATACCTATATAGTAAAAAGAATAACCATTAATGGTGGTAAAAATAGAATTTGAGTTCATTATGGCTTCTCTTATCATTTGCATCATACGTGGGATGTCGTGTTCTATATGATCTGGCCCCCAGCCTTTATAATAAGGTTTAATACCTTCAGAGCTGGTTATGTCTGTGTTGGTAAAGAAACAATTATAATGTTTAGCTTTAAATACATCAGCGCATGGTTGGTATCTAGGATCGCCCATTAGTTGGTATTTATCCGAAAATACCATGTTTTTATCATCGGCAAGTGATATGAATTTACCAGCTTTATATAAATTATGTATCCATGTATGGGTCTGACTAAAATTTTCTGTACGATAGATCCAATTTTGTGGATCTTTAAAGTTTTCACTGCGAACAAATTCGCCATAGCGTGTGCCTGTTACCAACTCGTTAACGTCAATACCATCGTAATCTGTTTTTTTAAGGTTAATATCCCCGATTCTAGTTTCTACTTTTAACGGTGCAAATAAGTTGTTGATTTCATCAGACACTATATTGTCAGGTAAATAGCTTAAGACAGTTTTTAATGATGGAAATGTAAATATCCAACGTGCTGTATTTTTGCGTTCGATACCTGTGGAGGTTAAATTTTGATCAAAATTGCCTTTAAAAGGGGTGGGCAAATATTCTAATCCATATAATTTGGCAGAGTTTTTTAAACCTCTTGAATTTTTATATGGTGTGCGTAAGGGGGTGTTGTACAGTCTAATGGCAATACTAAAATATCCTTTAACTGGAGTAATGCCTTGGCTAGAAGTTTTAATAAACACGGGATCGATGCGAGCATACATCTGATCGTCATCGGCAGTTAAGGCATCGTTTGTAGGGCTTGTGGGGTAGTTTAGACTATGTACGTTTAAATCAAAACGGGATGATGCGGGTGCAACTCCGCCTTCAATTCTTGTAATGCCAATATTGTTGAGTGATTCAATAATGTGTTCGCGTAAAGTAATCCAATCGTTGGCTTTTGTGTCGCCTAACGATATTTCTTTAAGTTTTATTAAAATTGTTATGGGTATAAGTGATAATCTATCGGGCTTTGTTTGGTCTGGTGCAGAATCTGATTGCCAAGCATATACGCGAAATTTAGGATTTTGATCTATATTATAACGTGCATTTTCTGGGTGTGTGACTACTCGTACGCTTTCACTAAAGTTAATTAAGCCGACAACTTCACCTACTTTATGTTCGGTTGCAGGGCTATCGTATAGTGCGCGAGTAGTTGAACTAGATTTTTTTTTGAGTATTTCTCCGCCGATATTTAACAAATCATTTAGTATTAATGGGGAGGCAACTCCACCTGTATGATAATATAAGTTAGTTTGGCTTGTATTGATGTTTTTGCGTAAAGTAGGTATTGCCGAAGAGCATATTAAAAGAGAATTAGCTGACCACCCGCTGGATATGCCAGAGCTTAATCTTATTTGGTTAGGGCTTACATCGATAATGGTGCCTAGCGTAACCATATTAGAACTAATAATAGATAGTTTTTCTCCGTTGACTAATCCTTTACTAGATGTAACAGGGATGATGGTGTCGCCAGTATGTATATTGGCCAATAGTATTGCTTGGTGTGTTACAGGGCATAAAACTTGGTGTGTTGCGCTAACAGTACCGTATTCGCCACGCGAGATTGTTAATGTTTTTGTATCTTTGTTGATAGCTGTGATACGGCATACTTCGTTGTCTAAGCGTATATAATCGCCTACTTCCAAATCGGCATCGTCAGCTAAATTGTTTAATTGTGTAACCGATACAGTATTGGACGAAGAATCAATTGTTTCTCTAATTACGCTATGGGTTGCTTCGACAGCAATTCGATTTAAATCACCAGTAACCAAATTGTTGACCTGTGGGTGTTTAGCTGCATCGGCATAGTTGCGAGTGGCTGGTACAGGTAATAGCTCGCCATGTAAGTTTATAAAAAGGGCATTTTTATATTTTTGAGGATGTAAATGCATATCATCTAGTAATAAGGTGTATGGCATTTCTTCGTCTGGATTATTTGCTAAGCGCTTATTGTATAGCTCTAGCATTAAAGGATATGTATTTGCTTGATTATAAGTGTCGGCAACTGTGTATGGTGCTGGATTGGTTGTTGCATCGTAACCGTTATAAATTTTATCATTTTCATCTTTATGATATGCCTTAACTAATCTTGGTACATAATATTCACTGGTAGAACTACCAGAAGGCATAACAGATGGGTAAAAGTAAGGGCTATTGTATGGTGTTTGTGCAGAATCTTTAACAATATTAAAAATAGGGGTATAAAACGGGTTGCGCCCGTAACCCATTTTTGTAATCCAGTGAACTCTAAAATCTAATCCAGAATTACGACTTTCCAAGTCTTTGATGGCATTTTCTACCTGTGGAATTAAATTGTTCATAAATACCCACCAGCCAGGTACACTTTCTAATGCTATTGCATATAAATCGTATACTTGTGTCGGTGGAAACCCAGGGTCGGCAGCTGTTTGTATGATTGTCCATACTTCAGCTAACATAATGGCATCAGCTTTATTTTTAGATGTTAAAAATATTTGTACTCCAACTTTGCGTACATCCTTAGAGTTACTGTCTTCTGTGCTTTTTATTACATGAATACGACGTGAATATTTCCAATCAGTAGACTTGGCTGGATTGTTGCCGATTAACACATTATCGCTTATAGGGTTGGTAGGATCTGTTATGTCTAATTGCGCACTTAAAATAGGGTTGGTAGAACTGCCGTCGCTTAAGTCGTCTAAGTATACTAAATCACCATCGCTATTTTTGGTTTCTTGAAAAGTTTTAAGTTCGTTTAAAATTTGCATAGCTTTTTCATAGCCAAACTTCTTTTCTTTGCCAATTTTTGCAAAAGATTGTTGGTTGGTTGTAAACAACATAGCAGTCAATAGCGCTACCCCTAAGACGGCGCTGACAATCATTGCTTCAATTAATGTAAAATATTTTTTATTAATCATTATGGGTACTCCGGAGGAAGCCAACGTCTGGCAATTTTGTTTTTATTGTGATCTCCATCTTTATCAAATCCGTATAGCCAAGTTACAGGTTTGGTTTCAGTGCTGTTTTGTGAAATAGGTGCGGTTACCACGTATGGACTACGGTTCATTCTGTACACACCTAACCTAGTGGCAACGTCTTTTAAAATCATTGGGTCGTAATAAAATTCAGAAAAATCAGAGCCTAATCCACTAATATTAATTACTGGAGACATAAAAAACATAGACATCTCTATGCCAGCTACTATAGAACCGTAAAAAGTAGTGATAGCTGTATTGGTAAAACTGCCAGTAGAGCAGATTAAGCCAGAATAGCTATGTCCTGTGCCTGTAATTTTAATATTGCCATCGACAAACAAAACGCCAGAACCTTGTAATGGTTTAGCAGTAGTAAAATTTGCATTGCCTTGTAAATAGACTAATTTCATTTGGGGTAGTGGATTAGGAAGGTCTGCAAATGAATTGACGCTTATGTCGGCTAAAGAGCTAAGAGTGTTTTTGTCTACTCCAAAAATATCTTCTGTTGTTGCGCCAAAATTTTGCCCGCCATGTGTGGTTGAGTTTTCGTTAAATCCTTGAATTTCAACATTGCCGCTAGTAAATGCATGTCCCATATTTTTTTGATATTGCACGGCTGAACCTTCGTTGCCAGGTCCAATTAGGCGTACTTTGTTTTTTAAATAAATCCAACTTCCTCGTCTTGCACTGACTAATAGTGCGGCAGCTGGAGGTTTAATGGTTAATTTGCGAAATTCTGTCTCCATTACAACTGAGGAGAGTACTTCTACATCGCCTTTATCTGCTAGAACTTCTGGAGCGACGCCATTTTGATGTTCTAATAGATCGCCAAGTACGCCGTGAAAATTAGTGTCGGGTGCTTTTTTCTTGCATAAAATACCTATAGCACGAACTTTCCATAAATCGCCAGAATGAGTTACATTTACTAAATCATCGTCCCATACTTCAAAACGTCCATATAAATCTTTTTCTAGATGAATTTCTCTTACTATGCCAATATACGGGTTTAAACTCGCTGGTGTGCGCCATTGATGATTAGAAGAGCATCTTCTAGGGTTTCGTTTAAAATAAGGCTCGTCTATTATGTTAAGTCGGCTTTCTTTGTGGGTAGGTTCGTTACAATAATCTAAAAACTCAAAAACTCTATAGTTGCCATCTTCTCGATTAGCATTTGGATTGCGTCTAAGCCAAGATAAGGTTTCTATTAATCCAGCTCTAGCCATATTCATGGCCATGCCATGATAAGCCCATTGTTGAGAACGGTTTTTGGTATTGCTATGCAATGTTACAGATATAAACATTAACATAGCCAAGATGATTAACATTCCTAAGGCAACTGTGTAAAGTAAGTAGCCTTTTTCTTGCGAGCTCGAGACTTTATCCATCTTATTATCCTTTATTCGGTAGCTAGACTGCCATAACTGTTAAAACCAGTTTTAGGCTCTAAAGCTTTGCGTCCTATAATTTCTTATAGTTTGCCATTATCGTAAAACTTCTCTTCTCAGTATAGATTTAAATGCTAAAACCTTAATAGTCAAGTTTTAGGTGTATTTTATTTAAAATAATTTTTTAAATATTTTTTAAAAAGTAGTTGCAATGGCAAAATTATTTTGTAATATATCATCTCTTCGCGGGGTTGTAGCTCAGTTGGTTAGAGCGCCTGCCTGTCACGCAGGAGGTCGAGAGTTCAAGTCTCTTCAACCTCGCCATTATTCGCGAATTTAAACCCTTTAAACTTTGGTTTAAAGGGTTTTTTTATGGGTAAATTTTCATTGATAGCTTAATTTATACAAAATTATTACCGATGTAATAATTGTACATTTACTAAAGGGGTATTATGCCACATAAAAAACAAAAAATTAACACAGTATCACGTTGGACAGATCCTATGGTAGTTTTAAAAGCTCAAATTATAGTAGATAATATGGAAAAATTACTAGACGAGCGGGATTCTAAAGATAAATCATAATAGTCTTGGATTATTAATTTATAATAAGTAGCGCTTAGAAGTGCTGAGTGGTCAAAAAATATACATTAAATTAGCTGGACAATTATTAACCTTATTTGTTAAGTTGTTGATTAGATTAAAAGCTAGTCTATAAGTTTAGGTTAATAATAGATGCTTAAGCAATCAATTAAATATGTTAAACAAGATTTTATATAAACTAATAAATAATGATTGTCATATAGCCATTATTTGTTATTTGGTAGTGTTTTTATGTGTTATAAAATATTTAGAGAAAAACTTTTTAGCTTAATTAGATGTGTAAGTTGATAGTAAAATTCTAGACATAATAGGTTTATCATGTAATATGTTATGTAGTTTAAATAGTTATTATATAGTTTTTTTAGGGAGTTGGTTATGAGTTTAAGAAATAAGATTATACTTTTAGTTGTAGGGTCAATAGCTATGAGTAGCGTAGTGATATTGACTGTTGGTTTTGTTGGGCGTGAAAAACTGATTAAGAGTATCGATAAAGAATTAGTTAAAGATAGTGAAAACAATTTAAAAACAATTGTGCGTGATATCGTACGTGTTTTAGAAGTGC
>JAMOSO010000005.1 GCA_027063065.1 Planctomycetota bacterium
AAGTGGAAATCAAAATTAGTTGAGCAATCGTCAACATTATTTGCTAAAGGCGGTAGCCCATTAGATAAAAATGACAATCAAGTTGAAAGATTATATGCTAAAATAAGTAAATTAGAGATGGAGAAGGATTTTTTATCCAAGGCGTTCGAGCCCTACCGGTCCTGATAAAGCGCCAAATGATAAATGAATCATCAAAGTTTAAAATAACTAAACATCTCAAGCTTCTTTGCTTAGTCTAGCTTAATAAGTCCTCTACAGTTTTAGCTAACTCTTCGCTTTTAACAGTTTTAGACAGCACTGCATCAGCACCGGCTTTTGCACCCTCAGTTGCTATCACAGTTAAATCGGCACTGGAAAAAATAACAATTTTAATATGTTTTGTTTCAACATCTTGTTTAATTCGCGAACAGACCTCAAATCCATCGATACCTGGCATCATCGCATCTAAAATAACCAAATCAGGCTTAATAGACATAATTTTCTTTAAAGCCTCATCACCGTTATATGCCTCTTCAACATCATAACCTAGCATGCGCATTTTCTTTACAAATAATTTACGCAAGGCTTGATGATCATCAGCTACTAATACTTTTTTACGCACAACCTCTGTACGTTGGTGTGTATTTAATAAAATCAACTCTTCACCAGCCTCGACAACCCTATGTATATCTGGATTTATAATTTGTTGATTATCAACCGTAGTTAAAGCTACCACGGCACCCACACCTTTTGTAATTTCGCTTAACTTACAACCGGCCTCTGCACCAATAATTTTTGTTTTTAATTTATATCCTGCAATATTATAATTATCATCCTGATCGACATATGCTATCTGAGCTAACTTCTCAAATAAATTATTAGCAATATATTCGCCACTTATTTGATAAGGAGACACAACTACATCTGCTCCTGCACGTTTTAATTTTGCATCAATAGAAACATGCTCACCTCGCGCAACTATATGCAAATTATGATTTAATTCTCTTGCTGAAAGAGCAACTAACAAATTATCAGAATCCCTAGAAAGCACAGTTATCAAACCAGCGGCCCTTTCAATACCGGCCTGAATTAAAACCTCATCTTCAAGTAAATCGCCAGTAACTAACGCAAAATCCTGATCCTTAATGGATTCTACGCGCTCTTCGTTTGATTCGATTACAACAACAGGTATATGCCGCTTTGCCAATTGAGAAGCTACTGTACGACCCATTCTGCCAAAACCACATACAATATAATGCTTATTTAGTTTGCTAATTCTTTTTTCCATTTTTCGGTTCCATAATACAGTTTTAAGATCACCATCTAATAATAATTTAGCTCCTTCTGATGCCAAAAAAGCTGCTAAGCCAAAGCCTGCCAAAATCAAAAATATTGAAAACATTCGACCCATTCTAGATAGATCATGCACCTCACCATAACCAACAGTGGTTACTGTAATTACTGTCATATAAAAAGAATCAAAAATCCCCCAACCTTCAATAAAAACATAACCAATAGTGCCAATAATCAAAATGACAACAAAGGCAACAAAGGCAATAAATAATTGACGAGTTATTTGTAACAACGATTATACCTCAAAAATGACATTTAACTTTAACAACCATTACTTAACTGTATTAAAAACCTTAACTTTACGCCATCACAATATATCACCACTTACAATTTTACCTTATCACCAACCCTAACGGAATGCTTTTTAAAATAGCCTACTGGCATTTCTAAAGCCCATTTTGTTGGCAAGCAAGATGGATGCGGCGTTAAAGTTGCTTTTTGCATAGTTTCTATTTGAAAAATAACTCCGTCATTTGCAATATATGCTATGTCCAAATCCATAAGTGTATTTTTCATCCAAAAAGCTACCTTTCTAGGTTGTTCAAACACAAATAACATTCCATGATTCTTAAGCAATGACTTTCGATACATTAGACCGCGTTCACGCAAATTTTGTGTATCTGCTATTTCAACAATAATATTAACCTGATTTATTTGAATCTCTTTAACTTTAGGTAATGTCTTAGCATAGCATATAGATAAAAAACTAAATGCCAAAAACAAAACTATAATCAAAATTTTATTAATCATACAACAATTTTACCCTCTATCACCCTAATAACCGTAAATTTATCTCCATCTTGTAAATTATTTTGTTGATCAAACTCATATATGGCTTCTTCTATTTTACCACGTTTTTGACCATCAATAATTTTAACTACTCCTGTTTTACCAGGCAAAGCATCAACACCACCAAAATATTTATCCTTACAAATATAATTGTCCAATATTTTTTGCAAAACCTTTTTCCATAACAAATAATGAAAAGCAATTAAGATAAACCAACAAGATATACCTATAATAATTTTATACAAATAATGAACATCAAAAAATGTTGTTAAAACATAAGTCCATATTACATAAGCTATCAATGTTAAAATATCTGAAGATACAAAAAAATCAACAAATACCAACACAAGTCCTAAAGCAAATAGATATTCGTGTACGCCCATGATTTTAATTTGACAATTGATCAGATATTAATGCATTGATATTACTAGGTAAAAACACCTTATTAGCAGGATTGCTGGAAATATCTTTATACGAATCCATAATCTTATCAGCCAACAAGATTTTACCTGTTATTTCACTGCCCAATATTTTAGATAATTGTTCCAGGTATTGAGATTCTGCATGAGCCTTTAGCAATAAGGCATCTGCCTCAGCCTTGGCAATTTTAAGCTTAGATTCTGCTATACCCTCTGCCTCTAAAACCGCCGAACGCCTTTTGCGCTCGGCGGTCATTTCTTGACGCATAGCTTCTGCTGTCTCATTAGACGTACTGAGCTCTTTTAATTCTACACGACTAATTTGTATACCCCACTTATTGGCAATACCAGTCAAATCCACTGCGATTGCTTCGTTTAGCTCTTTTCTTGTTTGTAACACATTGTCTAAATTCATTTTACCTATTTGACTACGTAAACTATTTAAACAAGAATCAATAATAGACTCTGGCAAATGATCTACTTCAAATACTGCTTTACGCACATCGATAATACGCCAATAAATCGAAGCATTAGCCGTTACTGGAACATTGTCTTTAGTATGGCATTCATTTGGATTTGTATCTATATTTTGCTCAGATAGTTCTATTTGGTAACCATTTTTATTAGCTAAGCCATTCCAATGTTTAACAGAATAAATACTTTCAATAAAAGGTAATTTAAATCTCAAGCCCTGTTTGGCCACCCTGGCAAATTTGCCAAATCTTGTAATCACTACTACATGCGCTTGTGGCACTGTAAAAATAATACTCATAAATTTTCCTCATAGTCTTTTAATAATAAAATATTATAATGACTTTTTTAGATATACGTTGTCAATTATTATTTAATTTACACCAAGGTTTATAATGCAGATAAAAAAATATTTTTTGCCCATTGGTTTACTTTTAGCCACAATAATGTCCTTTACTATACCTGCAATTGGCAAAACCGTTCATTCATGGAATATTATTCCCTATTTAATTATCACTGTGTTTATTGCTAATGGATTTCAAACCCAATTTAAATTAACAGATTTAAATAAAAGATTGGGCAAATCATTTATAGTTATGGTAATCATAAATTTATTTTTAGCTCCTTTTTTAGGGATGGCAATCGCAAAAATACTAAACTTACCTGCAGCATTAGCATTAGGACTGCTAGTGATTTCTGCTATGCCAACCACCCTATCCTCTGGTATTGTAATTTCAAGTGTTGCCAAAGGTTCTGCTATATGGGCATTGCTTTATACTATGGGTTTAAACCTATTAGGTATTGGTACTATTCCGATAGTTTTACCCTTAACTTTAAACTCCGGGGGCAACATTCATGTTAGTCACAGTCATTTATTATTTAAACTTATAACAATTGTATTAATACCTTTTATCTTAGGAATGTTGCTTAGACGACTATTAAAAATCCAAAAAAACATAAACTGGGTCAGCTTTATACCACCTACTTGTGTAATTACAATTGTATGGATGTCACTTTCTAAATCTTATGAACTTTTAATCAATCTACCAAAACATCTATTAATTTTTGCGGTTATTGGTTCGTTATTAATACATTGTACCCTATTAATCTTAAACTATCTTATGTCAAAACCATTACAATTAACCAGTTTTGAAACACGATCATTTGTAATTGTAGGCTCACAAAAAACCCTGCCAATTGCTATATCAGTATTAAGTAGTCTATCTATACCAATTGGGCAAGCATTAATCGTTTGTTTAATCTATCATTTTTCACAATTATTGACTGATTCATTTATTGCTGGAAAGTGGGCAAGCATTAAAAGCTAAATTGATTAGAAAAAGATAATTGCTACAATCTTAAAAAATTTTGGAGATTTAATATGAACACATCTAATATCAAAATATATATTATCGCAATGTTATGTATACTAAACTGTAATTATGTTTTTGGACAAGAAACAAAAATATCTACAGAGCATGGCATTACAGTTTTACAAACATTAGCCTCTGGCGGATCCATTATGTATGTATTGCTAGTCTTAAGTATCTTAACTGTGGCTTTAGTCTTACATTCTTTTTCTGCCGTGCGCTCTCAGTCATTAATCCCAAATAGTTTTGTTAAAGATTGTACTGTAATTGTAAAGCGTGGTGATTTTGCGCGAGCAGAAACTATCGCCGAAACATCTAAACATCTTGGTCGCGATTTATTGCAAGCAGCCATAATTCATCGTAATAGCCCCCAAGACAAAGTAGAAAACGCCATCCAAAATGCTGGCACTAGAGCAATATCCCGTGTTCACCAACGCATTATTTACCTGTCAAATATAGGTTCACTGGCGCCTATGCTCGGGCTATTGGGCACTGTTGTAGGCTTAATACAAGCCTTTAATACCATAGCTGTACAAAGCGAAGGAGCCAAAGCCTTAATGCTAGCTGGAGATATCCGTAAAGCCATGGTTACTACTGCTGGCGGGTTGATTGTCGGTATACCAGCAATGGGCTTTTACTTTTTCTTTAAAGGTAGATTGACACAAATAACTGCTGATTTAGAAGTAGCTGGCGAACAACTAGCCGCCGCCGTGGAAGATGCAAGACCATGAATATGCGTCAAGGCTTAGAGACAGCAATCGGAGACAGCATACCTATTGCCCCAATGATTGATATTGTATTTATTTTATTAGTATTTTTTATTACAACCGACTCTATGAACAATGCCGAAAAAGAACTAAATGTATCTTTACCTTCAGCAACTTCATCGGCAAACTTAAACCGAGACACACAAGAAATCATCATAAATATACTCCGCGATGGCACTATTATTGTTAACCAAGAAAAACTTCGCATAGTCGATTTAGCTGCCAGATTACACAAAATGAAATCAGACAGCACTATTATGGTGCGGGCAGATGCCAAAGTCTTTCATGAACATGTAGTATCTGTATTAGACGCCTGTGCAGCCGCTAATATGAAAAATATTGCAATTATTACCGTTGGCGAATAATCGCTAATCCCCCTAAAAGACTCCAAATTATTTGGGATATTCTAAAAAGCAACATAATGCTTAAAGCTTGCTCGGTTGTTGTACCAATAGATGCCAATAGATAAATGGATAAACTCTCCCCTACACCTATTCCAGCTGGGGTTATGGCAAATGAAGACAAAATAAAAACGGCTGGTATTAAAGCTAAAACACCCAAATAAGAGTAACCTAAAGTGCTAACACCCAAAGCTAAACCAAATAAATAAACCCCAAAAATAACTGTAACATGAATACAAACACTTAAAACAATGGCCTTAAAAACGGTAGCCTTATGGCGTCTATAACACAAAATAGCCTCGTCTGCATCGTTTACAATGCCAGAAAACGGCAACTTGCCAATTATAAAATCAAAGTATATAAATCGCCGTATTCTCTTAGAAAAAAACACGCAACCTATTAAAACAGCTAACAACAAAAACAGATATAACAATATTTTAGCTTGAATAAATTCAGATGACTTAATATTGCAAACAGTTATTGCTATAGCCCCAACTAATGCCAAGCCCAAAATACCTGTAACTCTATCGACAAACACAGTCATAACGGCAGAAGTTTTATTTGATGTTTTTTTAGTTACATATACAGCTTTTATTATATCACCACCTGTCAAACCAGGCATAAACGTATTGTAAAACATACCTATAAATGTCCACTTCAGCGTGGTGAAATAATTAAAATTTAGCCCCTGCGCCTCCATTAAAATACGCCAGCGTTGCGAACCCACAATCCCCGAAGCCCCCATACAAAGCAACCCTAAAATAGCAGGTGCAAAATCAATATCTTTTAAAATAACAGATAGGGTAGTAAACTCTATCTGTATAACAATATAATAAAACAATAAAATACCAACTATTGCTTTAATTATATTGATAGTAATTTTTTTTGACATAAATTAAGGGCGTACTAAATGTACGCCCAATACACAATTTATAATTTCTCAGCTATTTGTACCGCATTAAGAGCCGCACCCTTTAAAATCTGATCACCAACTAACCAAAGTTCTAAAGTTTTTGGTTGGGTTAAATCACGACGCAAACGTCCCACATAAACCGGATCTGTACCAGTAGCATCAATTGGCATGGGCCAACGATTTTCCGCGCGATTTTCTAATACTTCCACACCTTCGGCATTGCGTAAAAGTTCATAAGCTTCTTGAATGTCAAATTCATCTTCAAATTCTATATTTAAAGCTTCTGAATGAGCACGCAAAATAGGCACTCGCACACAAGTAGCTGTTACCTTTAAATTTTTATCATTCATAATTTTAACGGTTTCGTTAACCATTTTCATTTCTTCCTCACAATAACCGTTTTCGGTCATTGGCGAATTATGAGCAAATACATTAAAAGCATATTGATGAGGTATTACACTACGTTGATAGTCTTTATTATCCAACAATGCACGAGTTTCATCGGCAAGTTCTTGCATAGCAATAGCTCCCGCACCTGATGCCGCTTGATAAGTTGAACACACAACACGCTTGGCTTTCCACTTTTTATGTAATGGCGCTAGTGCCAACAACATTAAAATTGTTGTGCAATTTGGATTAGCAATAATACCTTTATGATTTTTAATTTCATCGGCATTGATTTCTGGCACCACCAAAGGAACTTCTGGATCCATACGATAATGTGAAGTATTATCCACAACCACAGCCCCAGCTTTAACAGCCGATGGAGCAAACTCTGCCGAAATAGACCCTCCGGCACTGGATAAAACCAAATCGATATCTTTAAAAGAATCATGGGTCAATTCTTGTACTGTTAGCTCCTCGCCCTTAAAAATAATTTTCTTGCCAGCACTGCGTTTACTAGCTAACAGAGTAAGCGAATCCAGCGGAAAATTTCTTTCATCGAGAAGCCTTAGCAACTCTTGGCCTACGGCACCAGTAGCACCCATTATGGCAGTTCTAAAACCCATAATAATCCTTTATTAAATTATAAAATTACGAACCAAAAATTATATAGTTTTACATATTAATTGCAAAATCTAGGTTACTGATAAAATATTACATTAATACTGCTACACTTTACGAGGCAATTTTTTAATCCCCCGCATATATACGGTTAAAATAGCGATATCAGCTGGAGATATGCCTGCTATGCGGCTGGCTTGACCTAAATCAGCTGGTCTCAATTTATTTAATTTTTCTCGGGCTTCGTTTTTCAAGCCATCTACCTTATCGTAATCCAAATCATCGGGTAAGTTGACCCTTTCCATTTTTAGGTTACGTTCTACCTGCGCTAACTGTCTTTTGATATATGTGCGATATTTTAATTCTATTTCAACATGCTTAATTACGTCATCGGCATATTTAGCTTTTTCAATCGACAATTTTTCAATCAAATCAGTCAGTTTTGCTTTTGGCATATTAAGTAAATTAACAGCCTCTTTCCCCTCAATCCAACGCCCCTCTATTTGAGAAGTTAAATCTTTAATGGCCTTTATTTTACTTTTGGTTTTTTCTTTAAAATTATCATCTATTAACCCCACTCGACAAGCAGTGTCATAAAGTCTGATATCGGCATTATCATGACGCAATAAAATGCGATATTCTGCAGACGAAGTAAACATTCTATAAGGCTCTTGAATATCCTTAGTTACTAAATCATCTACTAAAACGCCTATATATGCTTCGCTTCTTTCCAAGACAAATGGTTTTTTATTTTGCAATTTATGCACAGCATTAACACCGGCCACCAAACCCTGAGCGGCGGCTTCTTCATAACCTGATGAACCAACTATTTGACCTGCTAAATATAAACCGTTAAATTTAGCCAATTCCATTGTGCGCTTTAGCTGATAAGGTAAAACATAATCATATTCAATGGCATAGGCGTATCTGGTAACTTCGATATTTTCAAAACCTGGTATACTACGCAACATTTTATCTTGAATTTCAGGTGGCAACGAATTAGACAACCCATTTAAGTATAATTCTTCACTGCGATCACCCTCTGGCTCAATAAATATATGATGTCGTGTTTTATCGGCAAAACGCACTACCTTATCTTCAAAACTGGGACAATACCTAACCCCTGTACCTTCGATTTGCCCACCGTAAAGACTGCTTGATTTGATATTATCAGCCACTATTTGTTGGGTTTGCTCGGTGGTGTAAGCCATCCAACAATGCTTTGAATTAACTAAAGTTTTTTGTGCTGTAAAACTAAATTTGGTTGGATTTTCATCGGCATCTTGAATTTCAAACTTAGTAAAATCTAAACTGCGTTTTGTAACGCGTGGAGGAGTACCCGTTTTAAACCGTTTAATATCTAAATTTAATTGTTGTAAAGATTTAGATAACTCAACTGAGGCTGTTTCTCCAGCTCGCCCACTAACTTGGGAGTTTTGCCCAATATGAACCTCTCCACCTAAAAATGTGCCGGCAGTTAAAATAACCGCCTTAGCTGTATAGAAACGCATATCCTTAGTTATAATGCCTTTGATTTTATTATCTTCAAGTATAAGGTTGCTAACTTCTCCCTGTTTAAGAAATAAATTATCGATACGCATTAGCTCGCGTTGCATTTCATTGCGATATACAAACCTATCAACCTGGCAACGAGGGGATTGCACCGCAGGCCCTTTTGTATGATTTAATAACCTAGAATGCACAGCACATCTATCGGCAATTTTGCCCATTAAACCACCTAAAGCATCTATTTCACGTACCATTTGCCCTCTGGCTGTACCACCGACAGACGGATTGCAAGGCATATGCGCCAATAAATCAATGTACATGGTTAAAAGCAAGGTTTTGCAACCTAATCTAGCTGATGATGCGGCGGCCTCACAACCTGCGTGACCACCACCAACAACAATTATATCGTAATTTTCTAGGGGAGTTTTATTTTGCATGGCAATATTCTAACAAAAAAAATATACACCCCAACATTATTTTAATAGATAAGTAATGGTAAAAGTCTTTTTAAACAAAAACCTTTAAAATAGTTGTCAAAACAATTAAAATAGTTAATTCAATATATATTTTAAGCCCCTTTTTATAGGAAGTAAATCATGGCAAAAATTTCTGATGTTGTAAAACCAGGCGTTATCTTTGGTGATGACGTAAAAAAAGTATTTGAACTAGCCAAAGCTGGCAAGTTTGCCTTACCTGCTGTTAATGTAGTCGGTACAGACTCCATCAACGGCGTCCTTGAAGCTGCTGCTGCGGTTAATTCTCCAGTAATTATTCAATTTTCAAATGGTGGAGCATCTTTCACCGCTGGAAAAGGCCTTAAACTAGAGGGACAACAAGCTGCCATTATCGGAGCTGTTTCTGGCGCTAAACACGTTCATGCTGTAGCAGAAGCTTATGGTGTACCAGTAATCATGCACACCGACCACGCCGCCAAAAAATTATTACCTTGGATTGATGGTCTTTTAGACGCTGGCGAAAAACACTTTGCCGAAACAGGCAAACCTCTTTTTAGCTCTCACATGCTTGATCTTTCTGAAGAAAGTCTAGAAGAAAACATGGAGATTTCTTGCAAATACTTAGAACGTATGGCAAAACTCGGTATGACTTTAGAAATTGAATTAGGTATTACAGGCGGAGAAGAAGACGGCGTTGACAATAGCGATGTGGCTGCTGAAGATCTTTACACAAAACCTGAAGAAGTAAACTTTGCCTACGAAAAACTAAGCGCTATTAGCGATCAATTTACTATAGCTGCCTCTTTTGGTAATGTACATGGCGTTTATAAACCAGGTAATGTAAAACTTACTCCAAAAATTCTTGATAACTCACAAAAATTTATCCAAGAAAAACATAACACTGCCGAAAAGCCAGTTAATTTTGTTTTTCACGGTGGATCTGGTTCTAGCCCTGCTGAAATCGAAGAAGCCATTAGCTATGGTGTAATTAAAATGAATATCGACACAGATACTCAATGGGCAACTTGGTCTGGTATCAAAGATTTTTACAAAGCCAATGAAGCTTACCTACAAGGACAAATTGGCAATCCAGACGGCGAAGATAAACCAAACAAGAAATATTACGACCCACGCGTTTGGCTACGTAAAGGTCAAGAATGTTTAGTTGAACGTGTAAAACTTGCATTTAAAGAATTAAACTGTATCGACAAATACTAAACATTATTAATCTACATTAAAAAAACCCCGTTTTATAGCGGGGTTTTTTTAATTAAAAACTAGTTTAGCTGGCACACCCACGTAAGTGCCACTTTGAGTTATATTGTTTATAACTACTGCGCCTGCTCCTATTGTAACATTATCACAAATACTTAACTCATCAATTATTGTTGCGCCTGCTCCTATCATACAATTATTACCAATAGTTACTTGACCACATATTTTTACCCCAACAGATATATGATTATGATTTCCTATTTTTACCTCATGCTCAACAATAGCGCCAGTATTTATAATATTATTATTACCAATTTTAACAAAAGCATTAATATAAACCTTGGCAAAGATTTGATTGGCTATACCAATTACTAAGTTTGATTCACAATATGCGGTTTTATGAATTAAATTATGCGTAATTAATTGTTTTAAAAATTTTTCAAAAAAAGCCTGCCGTATGCAATTATCGCCTATAGACAAAAACACATTTAAATCTTGCGAAATAGAATTAATTGTGCCAACTAATTTTATATTATCAATTTTTTTTGAATCCATTAAAGCATAAGCATCATCGTATAAATAAATATTAGCCTCACTAAAATATTGCCTAATCAAATTAAGCGACGAATGGGTATGACCACCAGCCCCAACTATTGCGATATGTTTCATAATATATTTTGTAATGTTTTCAATGCTTTTTTTAAATTCAAAAAATAATTTTCTTCGCTTTCGGCTATATTAAAATATGTTCCCGATTCTTTTGCAATAAGTCTTTGCCGTTGTGCTTTATTATACTGCAACACCATTGTTGGTGATAAAAAATGAATAAAACTAGACAATCTTTTATCATACGCTAAATACGTTTGTAAGTCAGACAATGTATTACAAGCCTGTGCTTTTTGTAAACCACAATTTAACTCTTTTAAGACTTGTTTCATTATATGAATATTTTTTTGAGGTTTTTTAGTGTTCAATTTAATATTTACTCGCTTAGAATTTGCTAAAAACATATTTAAATCACCCACTTGCACACCACGCTTTTTCAAACCACCAGCACCTGCATCGTATACGTTAGAATTATATTGAGCAATAACCGCCTCTAACTCATATAAAAAAGACAACATTACTGTATCTGAATACACTTTATTATCTTCATAGCTAAAAGCCGTTAACAATTCTGAACGAAATCGCAATATCCGTTCCCACTCCATCATTTCATAAGTAGAAAATCTATTAAGCGTTGGCCATCCTGTATCGTAATGATTTAAACCAGGAGCATAAGTAACCCCATACGGGCTAGACAAATCCATACCAACCAGACTAATATTATCCACACCAAAATAAGCCAATGTTGTAAATGCCATAACGCCAACTGAACTACCTGTTGTGATAGGGCTTTGACAATCAAAATTATTTACCAACCATTCTGTACGTGGCTCTGGAACAAAACAAACTGCGCCAGACCATTTTTGCAAACTTAAAATATTTGCCCTAGGATCTATAACTAATAAAGGTTGCTTTGATACTGGCAAATCAGACGCTACCGCCAAATAATCAGATGAAAACTCATGATAATCTAACGTTACGACAATATGCGGAATAATATCATTTGCAAGTAATAACTTTAAGGCTGTACCAGCACAACATATAACTGTGTTGTGATAATATTTTTTTATAACTGGGATGGCCAATGCCAAACTAGGGCCTGCACCTACCACCAAACCATTAAAGCCCTTAAAAACATTTTTAAAAGACAATAAAGAATCACTGCCAAAATACCAAGGTGCAATAGATAATTTGTTTTTCATTTCGATTTGAGATAATTCCACTGCGGATTTTAGCGCTGTCCCCACCCAAAAAAATTCGTCTTTTAATGCTTGTGAAATACCTAAATAATATGAGCTATAACGCTGTACACTGGGCTTTTGCTCTATTGTATGCATAGCAATTGTTGCCCAATTTTGAATATGTGGATGAATTAAAGCTTTAAATTCGGTTATAGTTTTACCAATTATTAGATAGGTTTGAGGACGTGTTAATATTTTTTTTAAATCATAAACTTGACACGCCCTATAAAAAATCTCTATGTCTTTTTCTACAATTATTACAACTGTAGGACTATAAATTTTATCTTCAATAGCTTTTAATGTGTGTGCTAATCCTAATCCTAAAAACAATAAAGTATCGCCCAATTGATAATTAAGATTTGCAATTTGGCGTTGTGACTCTTCTAAAGGGCGATATTTACTGTGTAATAAATATTTATCTTCTCCATGCAATACTTCTAATGTTTTTGTTCCATCACGAGCATCAATCAATTTTGTATGAGTAGGTTTAAAATCCTGCGTGATTAAATTTTTATCTTCAAACATATTTTATAAATGAGCCCAATCCTTACATTTATTACACATTTCATATTTTTGAAAATGTCCATCAATATGAGTTTTACGATAGTCCCCAAGTTTACCCCAAGCTTGCTCAATACTAATATCAGCAATATTAGCAATCGCAAAATCAGCATTTATATCTTGCTTACAAACTGGTATAGAACCATCACTATAAATAATTAATTGCTCCATTAAGCTCATACATGGACGTCTTTGAGATGGCAATAAACGCAAAGGATTGCGATCTTCCATAGAGGCGCAATAATCATTAAAACCCTCAATAACTGCCCAACCAGTTTTTTGGTACCAATAATCAAAAAAGTCTTCCATTTCCGATATGTTTTCACGTAGTTTAATAAACGTTGGAATAAAAATTGTATTAGGTAATAATTCTTGAGCCATTTGGATTTGCTCAACAATTTTTGTAAAATCAAAACCCGATTTAAATTTATTCCATAAAGCTGGACTATGAGCATCAAGTTTAATAGAAATCACATCTGGCGCATTTACTTTAATGGTATCAACTAAACTTTCGGTTAAATCGGCACCATAAGTTGTTATATGCGTAGCCCATATTTTAGATTGCTTAGCAATATTTAATACATCTGCTAAATATGGATACAATAAAGGTTCACCATGAGCTCCTAAATTTAAACACACGTCTTGCCAAGAGCTACATTCTGCAAGTCTATTTTTAATAACTTTTAAATCTGCAAAATCAGTTCGTATACTTTGAGGTCGCAAACTATCATTAACACTAAATTTAGCAGAGAGTTCCCATTCTATTTCTCGAGGAAAAACATTAACTAATTCTCCATTTACAAACATAGTTTGATACTGATTAACAACCGCAAATGCATCTTGACGTTGCTTGCTATTAAGTGATTTCCATAAACTAAAAACTAAGTCTTTTAACCTTGGACTATTGGCCGCAAAGCGTTGACGCACTGTAGAAATATCTAAAGCAACTGTATAACAATAAGAACTAATTAAAGGTTCATCCAACAAATAACTAGGATTATAAGCTATCATTTCATCCAATGTTTTTTGCGACTCTACTAATGATTGTAATTTATCACAAGTATATACTTGCATACCTAAGCCAGGAGGAGCAGAAGTAAAAGCTGCCCCAAAAGCAATACTATCTTGCAAGCAAGACAACATACCGTTTACAATATCAGCATCAATAAATGGTGCTTCTGCATCAAATTGCACCACTGCATCAGCACAATATTTTTTTGCTACTTCTAACAACAATTCTGGATGAGATAATTCTCCAAACAAATAAGTAGAGTCAATACCCCCACGCCATCCGTTAAGAGCAAATTTACGTTTAGCTCTACGTTGCTGACGTTTAATGGGCTCTGATATAGAATGCTGAAAAATATTAACTTTAACACCTTGTAAAGCATTAGATGTTTTTAACAGCATATCCAAATTAGTGGCAACAACAATATTTGAAAATAAATCAGTATTCTGAATTGCCTCAACCGTTCGAGCCAATAATGATTTACCGTCTAAATCACAATGCCATTGACTTGACAACCCCAATGCACCTACACTACTCGCTTCTATTACTGCTATTGTTTTCATATTCACCCATATTAAATTTTAATTTTTTTAACAACCTGATACTGCCACGTTTAATAATTTGAATATAAAAAATATCGCGTTTAACTTGCAATGCTTTACGTTTTTTTATATCTGTTTCTGCCTCTATTTGCCTATCTATTTTTTTTAATTTTAATGAATCATGCACCTCTAAATCTTGGGCAATTTCAATTAATAAGTCAAAAGTTAAAAGTTGTTTCTGTAAATGAACAATTATATCTAGGCCTACATTATTATTGATTGCGTTTATTAATTCTTCAACGATACTTATTATCTTTTCAAGATTACAAATAATTTGTTGTAATAATTTTTTATAATCTATTACATCCTGTTTTAGGTTTTTAAAGGTTATCTTCGTATTGTCAATTTGTATAGCCGTATTTAAAGACATTATTTCTGTAGCATTTTTTAAAGCACCACCTTCGGTCGCATCGATAACCCGTGCTTTAGAAGACAATATTGCTTTATTAAAAGCATCTAAATAAGTAAGCATTAATGAATCGCTATACATCCAATTGTCTTCGACATCTTTTATTTTTATCAATTCAGATCTAAATCTTAAGATTTGTTCCCACTCTAACATTTCATAAGTATTAAAACGGTTTAAAGATCCAAACCATTCTTCATAAGTTGATATACCAGGCACATGAGTAACTCCCCATGGATTACCCAAATCCAGACCGCATAAAATAATATTAGCAAAACCTAAACGTTGCAAAAAACAAAAAGCCTGGTGCGCAACTGTAGCCACAGGTTTAAAAATTTGATATGGAGTAGGCTTTTTACCCTTACATAATTGAAATAGCTTCTCATCTGGCAAAAAAATAACAGGTCCTTTATATATATCAGCAGCACGCTTGTGCGACCTAGCATCAACTATCAACACAGGCCATTTGACACCCTCTGGAATTTTTAAATCTTCTAAATATTTAGTCGAGGCAATACTATAATCCATTGTAACAATAGAATCAGGTATTATAGACTCTGACAATAAACGTTTTACAACTGTTCCAACAGCACAAATATGTAAATTCGTTTTTTTAAGCACTTCTATATTTTTTTGTAACGATGGTCCAGCTGCAACTAAAATAGTGCTACTTTTTTCTGAATATTTTTGAGGTTCAAGATTTAAAGATGACTTTATATAATTTGCTAAATTATCAAACCGATTAAAAATATCTGCCTGAGCTAATTCCATAGACGATTTTAAGCCAACTATTGATGCATTAATAGATGATATAACTTCTCTTTTAACCTGCTTATAATATTCTTGATGTAAGATAACTGAAGATTGCAACTCTAAATACTGAGGATTAAACATAGCGAGATACATAGATATATTTGCAAAATTAATTGCTGTATCACCTGGACCAATATCTCCGATTAATAAAAGGCGATTACTTTGTAACAATGTGGAAATGTCAACTATCGATAATGCTGCAAAAATCAGTCGCAAATCACGTTCTATTATTACAAATTTTGTAGCTTTATCACAAACAGCTTCTAATAATTTAACATTATATCCCAATCCCAAACCAAAAAATATATAATCTGTTTCTGGTTTAATTGGCAAGCTACCTACTTGATGTTTTGCTTCTAATAAAGGATTGTCACCACCTAAAAAACCTTGTTGGTTTTTTAACGCCATACCTCCAGATGATGCTGCAATTAATTCAAAGTCTTGCAATCCAGTAAAATTGACTATTTTTTTAGCCAAAAATGGATTGCACTTATTTAAAGCTACTAAATTGTTTTCAATTATACTCGTGTTGAAATCTCAGCTAAAAGTTTTTCAAATCTTGGAAACAAAGGAGCTATTTCAAATTCTAAAATATCTGCCACAGTTATATAATCTTTTGATTCCATAGCTTCCTGCATCTCACGCATAAAATCAGCAGGATATGACAAAATAGAAATGCCGTCTTCACCTTCAATAATTATAGTCTCTAAACTAAAATCTTTAAACTTAGCCATTGCTTCAATAGCTCTATGAATTGTATCCCAACCATCACAAACAGCAGCAAATAACGTCATTGCCTCTTCTATTTCACCTTGCTGTATTTTATTAGCTGTATCCATCATAACTTGCTTCAAACGAGACAACGAATCTTGAATTTCAACCATCATCTTAGATGGCATATCATCGCCAATATCTGTAATAATTTCTAAACATTGATAATTAGCCACGCTAACATCTGGGATATTATTTAAATCTAACGGCTCATCATCTAAACTAATCACCTTAATAACTTTGCCCCAATCAGTTAAATAATCAGTAATTTCATCTAATATAACAGCTAAATTATCACTGTCTTCACAACTCATTGAATCTTGATTACCATCTAGAATTATCTTCATATAGATTTACTTCCTTTATATATTTTTGTTCCCAGCGCCCAAACCTTGTCCGTCCAAATTTCATTAGATTTATCATCGTCCAAAGCCTTAAATGAAGCATCTAGTTTAGCATTTAAATTATCAATGGCATGTACCACCAAAGCTTCTGGAAAAGCTGGCAATACTGGCGAACCCCACTCATGAGTTCCATGATGAGAAAGAATAAAATGCTTTAACATCATAGATAATTCAAATGGAAAATTATCTATTAGTTTAATTTTTTCTTGTAATAATTCAATACCAATGGCTAAATGACCTAATAATAAACCCTCATCTGTATAATTAAAATTCATGATATGATTTAATTCTCTCACCTTACCTATATCATGCAAAAACGCGCCAAAAATAGCTAAATCTCTATTTAATCTTGGGTTTAATTTAGTGTAATGACCTACTTCCTTCATAACCTTTAGCAAATGTTCTAACAAGCCACCTAAATATGCATTATGCAACATTTTAGCCGCTGGAGCCACACGTAATAACTTTACAAATTCATTATCTTCCATAAAACTTATTGCTAATTGTTTTAAATAAGGATTGGTAAAAGTTTCAAAAATAGCCAACATTTGCTCTAAAGCGCTATCCACATCTATTGGAGCTTTAGGCAAAAAATCTTGAGGATTTATTTTTGCATTATCAACTAACTCTAACGATTTAACAATTAATTGCATTTTACCATTATAACTATCGACAACCGCCACAACCTTGGCAAAGCCCTCCGTACCCAAACTTTCAACCTCCATTGGATTAGAATCCCATTTTTTAGCATCGACTTCACCACTGTCATCTGAAAGTAGCATCTGCAAAAAAGTCGACCCATTACGCGCCACTTTAGGTTGCATATTTTTATACAACAAAATTTGTTCTATTTGTTGACCCTGTTTTATATCTGATAATTTAATTTGCATCATATACGCCTAAATAATTTAAATTTATCACCTACACAAACACTGCTGTAATATCTTTTTTACAATTTGGCACTTTTTGAATTTCGTATTTTTTAGATTTATTAAAATTATAAATTAAAATATGTCCGCTATCCAAATTATAACTATCCAAATAATCGCATAATTGCTCTATACCCTCTTGTAGGTATTTTTCTCCATACCAAATTTTAAGTTCTATAACATAGCGTTTATCGTTATAAGTAATTACCAAATCCATTTTGCGATCTTCGGCGGTTACGTTTTCTTTAAACATATAACCTTTACCATTAATTATAGGCCGCAAAAATGACATCAAAAGCAATCTGCCGTTTTTTTCTAAAAAGGTATTATCCTTAGATGAATTATGCTCTTGCATAAACTGCTGAAACTTTTGCAAAATTAAGGTTATATTTAGTTGGTTGTTTTCTTTAAATTTTGCCGAGGTATATTTACTACTTAATTGTACTTCTTCCGTTAAATTTTTAGCAATAAAATAATTTAACATTCTAAATTCGTATATTTTATTGCTGATATCACAACGGTTATCCAAGCCAGAACACAACAGGCCAAAGGTT
Source organism: Planctomycetota bacterium (assembly GCA_027063065.1). Classification (GTDB taxonomy): domain Bacteria; phylum Planctomycetota; class JAMOSO01; order JAMOSO01; family JAMOSO01; genus JAMOSO01. Next base: position 18,543 of record JAMOSO010000005.1, read on the forward strand.
TTACCTTTGGCAATAATTGGATCGCCAATATCAAAGGGTATTATATTGCCGTCAATTATAATACTACTTAATACAGCTCTTAAATCAGAATTATTCTCTAAGTTTTTATACATATCATCAAAATTTGTAGTTGTATAATTGCCATCAATTAAATACTTATAAGCTTTATCTATATCTTCTATGCACCAGTTTGCACTGTGGCGTTGGATTTGGTTTTCATCTATAAGGGCGCACATTTTACTAACTAAAAATGGGTTGCCAGAGGTATAATAATATAACCTTTGGGATAAATCTGTAACTGGCATTTTTAAATTATGCTCTTGGGCATAATCTTCTAGCATAGGTTTTATTTCTTGTTGGGTAAAAGCAAAATCAATACTTAAATCCTCGGCTATATTCCAAGGACTATTTAATTTTTGTTCTTCATCGGGACGCAATTTTAACTTTAATGTTTTTACATCATGCACGCCCAATAAAACCACTGAATGAAATACCGTTATTTTTTTTTCTTGAGACTTTAAAAACCTATCCCTAAGACTAGCTAAAAAACTTACAAAAACTTGATTATTGCTAGCCTTGTCTACTTCGTCTATCAAAAGTATCGTTTTTGTATTTAACTTATCAATAAATAGCGATATTAAATTTTGCAAATCTTTAAAATTATTTATTTTATTTATTTGTTCTTCTAAATAATTTGCTACAGAAATATTAAAAAATTGCAATTCCTCAACAAGTAAACTTATAAACATTTTTATTAAGTGTATTTCTGATTTAAAAGCCTCATCACCTATGCCTTCAAAACTTATTGATATAACTGCGTAGTTATTTTTTGATGCAAAAAAATTAGCCAACAAAGCTTTAATTGTTGTTTTACCATACTGACGCGGAAAGTTTATTGCATAATAACTACCATTTTCAATAAGTGTTTTACACCTATTAAATTTAGCCGATACATCGCACATATAATGTTTATCAACTATGCACACACCTGTAGTATTAAATCTTTTCATAAACACCTACACAAACACCGCTGTAATATCTTTTTTACAATTTGGCACTTTTTGAATTTCGTATTTTTTAGATTTATTAAAATTATAAATTAAAATATGTCCGCT
>JAMOSO010000006.1 GCA_027063065.1 Planctomycetota bacterium
TGGTTGTGCCATTTGCTTGGGCAGGGGTGTTGGGCGCTAGATTGTTTGGCAGTAGCGAATCGAGTGTAGTCAGTGCTATGGTTGTTCTATTGGGGATAGGTTTAGGGCAAATTGCTCTTGGTACTGCTTTGAGAAATATCCAACCAGTAAAACTTTTAAAGATTATTTTGCCGCTGATGGTAATGATGTATATGTCTATGTTATTGGTAAATAATTTAATTTTGCTATGTATTATTTTATCATTTATTAGTGTGCTAAGTGGAATGGTTCAATCAGCAACTATTGTTTTATGCGAAAATATATTAATGCAACCGTCTTTTGCATCTATAGCTTTGCTGGGCTTTTGGGGTGAAAGTGGAGCGTCTATTATTTACTATTTAATATGGTTTGTGAGTGCTTTAAGTAGCGACCCATTTATGTTTGTATATTTGTTTTGTGGTATAATGCTACTTTTAATTGTTTTTCTGTTTTCGTCCATTAAGTATGTAAATACTTAACGACGTTAAAAAATGCTGACTATTTAATTAATGTTATTCAGGTTGGCGGTTATGAGCCATGTGCAGTTACAGATTTTGAAATGCCAAAGAAGTGTGGTTTGCGTTAAACTATAGATGATACCATTGGAATAGGTGGTATTTTTTGTAGCGTGTGTACAGTCACGTTATGCTAGAGATGGCGAAGGATATTCAAAATGTGTGTCCAGATGCATGGTTGCTAAATAACACTAATTCGATGTCTATTGTTACAGGTACAATTTGCGCTTTAAATAGAACTAATGTTAATGTTTACATTATGACAATAGAGGCGATTTTTAATAAAAGTAAAAACGCATAAGGGTTGGATGCCACGTTATAAATAGCAAAAATTTGTAGTTATTTTTTATGCCCATTGCATCAAATGTTTTAAGGGGCTTTTTTATTTTATCTTGGATACTTTAATTTTACCATGTAAAGTATAGCGTTAATTTAAATCATTATATTAAGTATATTGGAGTTGTATGAGCTTAAAAATAGCAGTGATAACCGATTTGCATTATTCGTCATCACCCCTTGCACACATATCTTATCGCAAGGGAGAGTTAGCTAATGAGTTTTTGCTAAAAACCATAGATATTATTAATAATACAATTAAACCAGATATTACAGTTGTCTTGGGTGACTTATTAAATGATGGCAATAAAGACGATGCGTTAGATTTATTAAAAACTTTAAAACAAAGTATCAATACTTTGGACTCTAAGGTTATCGTTTTGCGAGGCAACCACGATCCTGTTCAGGAAGAATTTACTAAGATAATGGGTGATCTAGTTGATTTTGTAGATATTAATGGTGTTAGATTAATACCTTTTGCAGATAAAGACGAGGCAGGTGCAAATGCTTCACGCAGTGAATACGATATTGATAGGATGTGTCGCTTAAGTTCAGATTTCTCGGGGCAAATTGTATTTTTGCAACATGTGCCTTTATTTCCAAAAGAATTGATAACTGGTTTTTACAATTATACGAATGCCGATAAATTATTGTACGAAATTGCCAGATTACCAAATCCAACTTTAACTTTAGCAGGACATGAGCATGCAGGTATGAAAATGGTTAAGTCTGGTAAAGATTCTTTTGTGGCAGCACCGGGACTTTGTGAAGAGCCTTTTCAGTTTATGGTTGTTGAGATAGACAAAAATAATATACAGTGTATTAATAAACATTTGTAAATTAGATTACTAAATATAAGGATGCAAAATGCTTAATTCAATTTTTTCAGATAATATGATGTTGCAATGTGAACAGCCTATTAGGGTTTGGGGTAAAGATTTACCAAATCAGCCAATAAGTGTGAAATTAGCTGATAACTTTGCTGAAACAAAAACAGACAACGATGGAGAGTGGCAGGTTATTCTTCCGGCATTAAAGATTGCAACAGTATGTGATATGGAAGTTACAGGCAGTAAAAAAAGGCATATTAAAAACATTCTTTTGGGTGATGTGTGGCTTTGTTCTGGTCAGTCCAATATGGAATTTTCTGTTAAAGAGGCAGATAATGCTTTAGAGGAAATATCTAAGGCGGATTTTCCGGAAATACGGTTTTTTACAGTTAAGCACATTGCCTCTGTTAATAGCGCTACTGAGGTAGAAGGTGAGTGGCAAATTTGTAGTCCCAAAACTGTGGCAGAGCTAAGTGCAGTAGGTTATTTTTTTGCCAGAGATATAAATATTTATCAACATCGTCCTATAGGTTTAATTCATTCTTCTTGGGGTGGAACGCGAATTGAAGCATGGATGAGTAAAGAGTCTTTGCAAAAATTTGATTTTATGCAAAAGGAGTTGGCCGACTATGAAGTTTCTGCTATAGACAAACAAACTAGACAGGTCTATGAAGAAGATTTAAAAGAATGGAGGAAGCAAATTCCAAAAGACCCAAAAAATACGGGCTTTGACAAGGGCTATGCTACGTTGAGTTACGATGATTCAGATTGGAAAACCTTAAAAGTGCCGGGATGGTGGACTCAGCAGGGTTTAGATTTTAATGGTGTTTTATGGTATCGCAAAGCAATTACTTTGCCTGAAAGTTGGCTAGATAAAGATTGTGTTTTGCATTTAGGTCCGTGTGATAAGTCAGACCAAACTTATTTTAATAATTGTAAGATTGGCGAGTTATCCATAGAGGAAAACCCAGATGCTTATAAAATTGCAAGAGTGTATCAATTACCTAAAGGTATTATCAATAAAGGTAAAAATATAATAGCAGTTAGAATTTTTAGTAATGTTAATGGTGGTGGGTTTGCCAGCCAGCCAGATGATATGTTTATTGCTTTAAAAGATAATCCAGAAGAACGTATTTGTTTAGGTGGGCAGTGGCGGTACAAAATAGAATATAATTTTGGTAAAGTATCTCCTCCTGTTGCTCCTTTTGGTGAGATGAATCCAAATTCTCCTTACATTTTATACGATAATATGATTAAACCATTATTGGCTTGCGCAATTAAAGGGATATTATGGTATCAGGGAGAAACTAATGCCAAAGCTTATCAGTATTACAAACAGTTATTTTTGTCTTTAATTAATCATTGGCGATATGATTTTAATTTGGGTGAGATACCTTTTTATTTTGTTCAATTGGCAAATTTTGGATCAGGTACAGATAGTGATAGTGTCTCACCGTGGGCAGAAATTAGAAAGGCTCAAGAATCAGCTTTAGAGCTGAACAATACGGGTATGGCTGTTGCTATTGATGTAGGCAATCCTATTGATATTCATCCTACTAATAAGCAAGCTGTGGGTAAGCGTCTTGCGTTGATAGCAAGGGCTAAAACCTATGGAGAAGACATTGAATACCAAGGTGCTATTGTTGATACTGCAAAATTAGAGCATGATAAAATTGTAGTTACATTTAAACATGCAGAAAATTTAACAACATCATGTGTAGAGTTGGTAGGTTTTGAAGTGCTTGTAGATGGTGTATGGGATAAGATTTGTGCAATTATTAAAAATGACACTATTGTTTTAACATGTGCAGCAGTAAATAAAGTCAAAAAAATAAGATACGCTTATTGCGAGAATCCTCAATGTAGCATACAAAATAAATTTAATTTACCAATGCGTCCTTTTACTATAACTTTGACGTATAATTAATAATTATAATAGGAAATTAACAATGCCATATTTTAAAGGTAATACACATTGTCATTCTACAAATAGCGATGGTGAGATATCTCCACAAGAAATAGCAAGATATTACAAATCTATTGATTATGATTTTGTAGCTATTACGGATCATCATACTTGTACAAAAACAAATGAATATAACCAACAAGCTAGTTTTGCACCTATAGCAGGTACGGAGATAGGTTCATTGCGTTTGGCTCATACTGTAGGCTTATGGGTGGGTGATGAGTGTAAGGTTTTTGAAGATGATGAGTTTTTAGAAGGTTGTCCTATTGGCAATTTATACCAAACTTATATTGATGAGATTAAAAAAGTTGGAGGAATACCAATTTTATGTCATCCTTTTTGGCATTGGACATTTGACTATCAAGCAATTAAGAATGTTACTGGTTGGAATCATTTTGAATTATGTAATGCTAGTCCGGATTGTAACGCTTTTCCAGTGCCAGGTTATGCGCCAGCAGAGCAAATGTGGGATAAATTATTAAGTTCTAATAGGCGAGTTTTTGGTGTGGCATCGGATGATGCACACGAATATAGTGGCGCTTATAAGCCAAATAAACCTTTTGGTGGACGTGGCTTTATTATGTTGAAAGCTGATTGTTTGACTGATAAATCCTTAAGAGATTCGTTTGAAAAGGGGTGTTTTTACTCTTCGACAGGTACGCTTTTAAAAGATTATACTTTGGATAACAATGGATTTTATATTTCCATTGAGCCAACTGGCTATGATGAGGTTTGTTCTTTTGAGGTTTTTGGTTTGAATGGTAAATTATTACAGCATACGCATGGCACAGAAGTTAAATATCAATTTAATGGTGATGAAGTATATGTGCGGGTTAGGATTGCTACAACTTTAGGTCAGTGGTTGTGGACTCAACCAATATTTTTAGATGATTTATCAAATCAAATGGAATGGATAAATAAGTAAATAATTGAAAACAGTTGTATTACCAGCGATTAATAAGATAACTATTGTTAATTCAGTAAACTTATTGCAGATTTGTTGAATTGTCGTTTTGGTATCGTATACTTAAAGATTGTCTTTTATAAGATTTGATTAATCAATATAATTATCGATTTGATTAATCAATATAATTATCAAACATGATATTAGCTAAGTCAACTAAGGGAATAACTGTGAGTAAAAAAGAACAAGGCACACACATAATAGAAAGTAAAAAGCCGGCTTATATAAAGATAGCACAGGATTTAGCATCTAAAATAGAATCTGGCGAATATGCAGAGGGAGCTTTACTTGTTTCCGAAAGAATGCTAGGTGTGGAGTATGGTGTTAGCACTATTGTGGCAAATAAAGCTTTAAATATTTTAGCGCAACAGGGTTTGATTACAAAGATGCCACGTAAAGGCAGTGTTGTCTCTGCTGGTAAATCTTTTAAAGCTAAACCAATTAAAAAAAGCAAAAAAATTATCATTAATGCCGTACATATCCCAAAAGATATTCAAGAGAGGCAGGCTGAGTTTTGTAAGCTTTTGACCGGTAAGTTTGCTAATATTGAAATTGAGTATAAATATTCATCTTTTAAAAGTGCTCGCGAAATAGAATTTTTACCGGATGCGGATATTTATATTTCATTTGAAAGAGATATAGCTGAATTTGAACTTTCCAGTCGTTTATTGCCACTTGATGATGTTGTAAATAAAATAAATCTGTCCGATTATTTTCCGCAGCCGTTTAAAGAATGTAAAATGGGCACAGCTATATCGGCAGTTCCTATTAATTTTAACGCGTCTGTCCTTTATTGTAATGAACGACTGTTAAAAGCACTGCCTTTTGAAGCAGATTTAAATAATTTAACTTGGGATAGTTTTTTGCATATTTGTAAACAAATTAAATTACAAAAACCAGAGTGTTTTCCTATGGGTTTTTTTGATTTTACTTCGGGTTGGTGGGAAAATTTCTTTTTTAGCTTTGGTTTATCGATTATGAAAGAGGATAGATTTGAGGTAGATGTCTTTGGCGAACGCGGAATGCAGGCTGTAAATGTAATGCGACAGTTAAAGAGGTATGATTTAAGTGAAAATCTAACCATTAGAAAAGATACCATGGACTTGCTCAATAATGATAAAGTGGCTTTTTTAATTTGTAATCCAAGATTGCTTGCTGAGCTAGCGGATAGTAGCAAATGGTGCTTTGCGCAAATTCCTCAGGGTTTATGTGCTTCATCGGCAGGTAATTCGTTTGTAGCATCGATTAATATTGAATCTCAAAACATTAAAGAAGCCAAAGATATTTTATCTTTTTTTCTATCTAAAAAATTTCAGTTATGGCTAGGTAAAGAAAGAGGTATCGCGCCTGTGCATAAAGAAGCTTTGTTACGATCTTATGGTAATTCTAAATATCAAGCAATTTGTGAAGCGTCTAAAACCGCAAAAATGGTGCCGAATAATATCGAATATTGGTGCGTACACCAAGAGTTGGCAAAAGCTATTAACAATTTGGTTCACTCAGATGTAGACCCTAAAGAAATCGAACTAGAAATAAATAATATGCTATATGCGCAATGTCAAAAGTGGCGTTCGGCGCAGATGTTTGGCATATCGTAAATTAAATTAATGTAAAATTTGACATTATAGTCAGCTGCACTAGACTGTATATCAGTTGGTATGTCGACAAGCGTATAGTTTCTATACGGTGTTACAATTAATAAAAATATTATTTTATGATAGTTATTCTTTAGGAGTAGTATAAACCATGCAATTGATCTTAAAAACAACCATGTTGATATGCACTTTTTTATGTGTAGTCCCAGTTTATGCTGCAAACAAACTATCCTTAGACATAAATTTTGAATATAACCTAAAGCCACAAGGTAAGGTAAAAGGCGGTGTAATCACTAAAATACAATCTTCAGATTGTCTTATTTATGACCGAGATAGAAATGGACAATTTTTACATTTTAATGGCGTAAGTGATAACTTGTTAATTGATTTAACAGATGAATCTGTTAACGCTTTTAGCCAATCTTTTACTTTTGAATTTGATTTTATTTCGCCGAGGTTGCCACAGGACAGTAACTTTGAACATCCTGGTAGATATTCTATAGAAGTTTTTTCAGGGTTGGATAAACATGGTAAAAAAGCCTTAAGCTTTTATTTAAATCAATACAATCGCTTTACAGCATATTGGTTTAATACAAAAGGAAAGCGTTCACAAATTTTAACTACGTGGAATCATCCAGTAAACTATGAAGTTGCCAGCATACAACGTAATAAGTGGTATAGGGTTGCATTAGTATATAACAAGCCTGCTCATCTTTTAGAAGTATATCTCGATGGCGAAAAAATGGGGCAAGTGAAAACGTCTGGCAACTTAGCTACTATTAAGCAGTTACGTTTTGGAGGTAATCTTAGCGGTAATGTAAAAGGTAGGTTTAGTGGTGGTATAGATAATGTATCTTTATCAGCTCGTATTTTGCACAACACACGAACAAATTCTGTCGCGTGTAAAAAATCTTGGCAAAGGTTGCACAAGTTAGGAAATAAAAAGTTAAAATCATTTTTGATGGCAGAAAAACCAGAGTGGGCAAATAATCATCCGCGTATGATGTTAACTCCATCACGTATAGAGCAAATGAAAGCTAATTTAAAGTTGGGCAAAGGTCCAGAATTAGTTAAGCAATTAGTAGCTCGCTGTGATGCTATGTTAGATAAAACAGCTCCAGAATATTATAAAGAAATTCCAGTACAATCGTGGGGATTTAAGAGCATTGTCAATCCTTTAGAGTTTGCTCTTGCTACTATAATTACGGGTGATCAGAAATATGCAAAACGTCTTACTGAAATTGTTATGGATTATATCGAAAAACGAGGTTTCTATGATGTAATTCAAGGAACTTATTCTTCTGGAGAGGGTTTAGTACGTCAAATGATGGTAGTTACGCTAGCTTATGACTGGTCGTATGACTATTTTACGCCTGAACAACGTCAAAAATTGCGTCTATTCTTTTTGAATATTGCCAATGGAACATATACGTTTTTTCAAGGCGATGATGCATTGCAAATAAAAGCATCGTCTTTAAAGTCTTGGGTTGCTAATTGGACTGCTATGTCAGTAGCCACTCTTGGGTATAGTTCTCTAGCTATTATGGGTGAGACATCTGCTAAAACAAAATTATGGTTAGATTATGCCATTTTTAGAGCTACTCAATATGGTCTTTTTGCTATAGGTATGGATGGTTGTTTTCATGAGATGACAGATTACTTTGCTTATGGTGGTGGACATATAATCCCATTTATGGATTCTGTTTATACCGCTGGTGGTGATGACTTATTAATGGCCTCAAATTTTGCTAAATATACAAATTTTTTACCTTATGTTATATATCCATACAGTAAAAAAACTATGGCATTAAAATATGCTCGTCAAGGGCTTACTGGTCTTAATGGTACAAACTCATATTTAATTGCTTTTTTAAATAAAAAATTACATACGCCTCAATCCCTATGGTGTTGGCAACGATTGCATGAAAATATGAGTTATGATAAGAAATGGGATATCTTATCTATTATTTGGTTTCAGCCTAAAAAGCCTACATTAGAATCACCAAATTTACCATTATCTAAATGGTTTAAGAGTGAAGGGGTTGTGGCTTTTCGTTCTGATTGGACAAAAGATGCAATAGCGGGCATATTTATGGCGTACCCTGCAAAGATGGCAGCACATGACCAATGTGATAGAGGGCAATTTGTTTTATACGGTTATCAAGGACGTTGGATTATTGATAATGGCGGTCGTGGCAAACCACAAGAGGCATGGCGTGATGCGCATAATTTAATAACTATTGACAATAAAATTCCATTGCAGAAAACAAGGTTGATGAGTAACTATCATCATGATGCGTTTATGACTAATTTTTGTGCAGCAGATAAGGTTATGACTGTTGCCGAGGCAGATTTAACTCAATCGTATAAATATGCATATACATGGGGGCGTACAAAGCACGGAAATCATGGACAAGAAGATTCATTTAAAGATGCACAACGTAAAATTGTGTATATGCGTGAAAAACACGCACCTAATTATTTATTAGTATATGATAGTATTCAAGCTGATGATAAAGAGCACGAATATACCTTGAGTTTGCATACTGCTCCGCAAAATGAGGTTACAATATCTAAAAACTTGGCAGAATTTTGTCAGTATCCAAATCAAATGATGAAAGAGATAACTTATTTATCTTGGTTAAATGATAAAGACGCTTCAGGTAATTATCTATACACGGGTAAACCTACTAATGGTAATCCAGATAATGGTTATGCTGAATATAAAATTAATGTGCCAGTTGCAGGCAAATACAATCTGTATGGTTATGCTTGTGCAGGTGAAAAACATCCAAACGGAATGGATTCTTTTTTTGTTAAATTGGGTCAACAAAAAACGGCTTGGGGATTTGCTAGTTATCAGTGGAGTAAAATCAATAAAAAAGCTTATGATTTGCCTAAGGGCGAATCTACAATTACTGTACTAGCTAGAGAACCGCAGGCAAAGTTAATTAAATTAGCTCTTTATCCTGATGATTCTAGTGTACCTTTATTCAATAAGCCAAATAATAAAAAGTTAATTTTTGTCGATATTAGTAAACCAAATAAGATTGTTAAAAATTTTGTTATTGGCACTAAAAAGGTCAAAGCACATGCGATTGAGCCAGTTAAAGCGGCCAATATGACATTATGGCAATTTGCACCACGCAATGGGTTTACTTCAAAATCTTTTGCTGGCCATATACGTTTGCAAGTAAAAGACAAGGCAGTTAAAAGTCAATTTCTTAACTTTTTCTACCCAAGAAAACCAGGCATGCAACAGCCAACTAAAACGCAGTTAGACGACAATACTACTTTGGTAAAATGGCAAGATTGCCAAGATGTTATTTGTATGAATCCAGATAAACAAATTAATACTCAAGGTATAAGTAGTGATGCTGATTTGGTTGTAGTTAGAAAACAAGGTGACTATGTCATATCGTTTGTAATGGTTAATGGTAGTTACTTAAGTGTTAACAATCAGAAATTGATTAAACTTGTCGGTGGTAAAGGAGTGGTAGGTTGGGCGGACGATACCTTAACTATTAATGGAAAAGATGTTTATAATTTTGCATTTCATTTTCCAGCACAGCGACAAAGTTTTTTGAGCATTTTTGCCGATAGCAGATATTTAAAAAACGTATTAGCTGATGGTAAAAAAATAGAAGTACAACATAGTAAAGATATCTGGCAAGCATCATTTCCATTTGTTGGATCCAGTGTTTTAAAATGGTAATTTGTAAAGAGATTATAATTTAGTAAGGAAGTTAAAAGATTATTATGAAAAATTTTTCAACAGACAAAAATCTTAGTTTAAAGGTAGATAATTATGCTAATGGTATTGTACGCTTGCAGTATGGTGGAATTGATGGGTATATAGACAGTTTGTTAAATCGTTATAATTTTATTGAAGAGTTGCCTGTTGCAGACAATAAATGGTCAGATAATCAAATTTCGTTATCAGAAAGTTTTCAATTAAAAATAGAAGATGATTTGGGTTTTTCGCTTTCCCGTGAAGGTAAAGAAATTTTAAATACTAAATCTGGTTGGCAGGCATCAACTGCTCCAACTGTTTATCAAAATAAAGGTTATAATTTGCGTTTGTCTCAACAAGAAGGCGAAAAATTTATTGGTTTTGGAGATATTGAACGCAAGAAATTCTTATTAAACGGCAAGGCTGATAGCTTGTGGATAAGAAATCAAGTTTCATATATCCCAGTGCCATTTTTTATGAGTTCAAACGGTTATGGTATTTTATTTAATACAACAAAACGTTTGTTTTTTGATTTTGGCAAAACAGAAAGTGATATAAATTCTTTTAAGGTAGAAAAAGACTTTTTAGATATTTATATCATTACAGGTGATAACTATTTAGACATTATCGAAAAATACACCCAGTTAACTGGTAAGCCTCATTTACCACCACGTTTCACTTTTGGATTATGGATTACAGTACATACCGAAATTAGAGCGCATGAGCTTTTGCAGGTTGCATCACAACTTAGAAATGAAGAAATACCTTGCGATATGCTTGCCTTAGAGCCGTTGTGGATGGAAACCTTGTATGATGAATCGGTTAATAAAAAATGGTCTGATGAACGATTTCCATATTTTCCTTGGGCAGATACAGCTCCAAGTACATTTATAGGTAATTTAAAATCTATGGGGTATCATTTTGGATTATGGATGTGTAGCAATTATGATCATACATGGGAAGAAGAACGCAAAATAGGAGGTAAAACCATTAATGTTGAGGCCAATGATGATGATTTTCTAGGTGCAGAAAACATGCAATTAATGGAGCAAGACGAACATTTTGGTCATGAACCAATGTTGATGGACAAAGTAACCGTACCCAATGAAGCTTTTTTTGAACATTTAAAGAAATTTGTTGATCAAGGTGTCGATTATTTTAAACAAGATGGCTATGCTCAAATCAATTTACATACCGATCGTTTACATGGTAACGGTTTGCATGATGATGTTATGCATAATATTCATTATCAAATTTACACTAGACAAATGCTAGAGGGTTTCGAAAAGCATACTGGTAGACGTGGTTTTACATTAGCCGTATCGGGTTGGGCAGGATTTCAAAAATTTTCTGGAACATGGACAGGGGATACTGGTGGCGGTGCCGAGACTTTAGTGGCTATGTTGCAATGTTCTTTGCTTGGGCATTCTTATTCAACTTGCGATATTGATATAGATGATATTGGCAGTGTTCATATGGGATTCTTATTGCCATGGAGTCAAATTAATAGTTGGGCATATTACAATTATCCAATGTATAGAGCAAAAAATCATAAGTTAATGGTTAAGGATTATGCTTCTTTAAGAATGCAGTTAATGCCGTATATTTATACCCATGCTTGGTTGGCTAGTCAAACATCTATGCCTATGATGCGCCCTTTATTTATTGATTATCCAGATTGGGAAGGTGCTTACGAAGTAAGCACTCAATATTTATTTGGTGATAGTTTTATGGTTAGCTCTTTTACATCTGAGGTTACATTGCCAAAAGGTAATTGGTATGATTTTTGGACTGGTAAGGTTTATCAAGGTACAGAACAGAAGCAAGCTATTGAAATACCTTCAAATAGGGGTGGGCATTTATTTTTAAAAGAAGGTGCTGTTGTTCCGATGGGACCTATTAATCAATTTACTGATGAAACACCTTTAACTGAAGTTGATTGGTTGATTTATCCAGGTGATGATATCGCAAAAGGTCAGTTGTATTTAGATGATGGTTGTAGCTTTAATTATAAAAATGGCGATATTGCGGTTATTAATTTCAGTTGTCAAAAGGATGCTAATGGTTTAAAAGTAGAATTAAACCAGACAGGCGACTACCAACATAATGTTGCTGTGCATAACTTAGAAATAGTCGGATATGATGCTGATGAGATTGTGATTAATGGCAACACTTTTGTAACAGAGCAGGGCAAATACGGTAAGATAGTAAAAAATGTAAAGTTTAATTAATTTATAAAGAGTTATTACAATGTTTTAACAATAAGCCACTTAATAATATATTAAGTGGCTTATTGTATTTATTACTCACTTAAATAAATTGATTTTAAAAAATTAGCTAAAAATCGTTAGCTTATATTTAGTTTTAATAAAAAAATAGTACAATACTTATTTTAAACTTAAACTCAAAGGGCAGAAGTTGTATAAGCTTATATTTATATAACTTTAGTTTTGAAACTATGAAAAACACTAGAAATATTGGCATAATAGCACATATTGATGCTGGCAAAACAACCTTAACCGAACGTATTTTGTATTATACTGGTAAAGAGCATAAAATTGGTGAAGTGCATGATGGCACAGCAACAATGGACTGGATGGTACAAGAACAAGAGCGTGGCATTACTATTACAGCGGCGGCTACAACTTGTTATTGGGATAAACATAAAATTAATATTATTGATACTCCTGGTCATGTTGATTTCACAATGGAGGTTGAGCGTTCGTTGCGTGTGTTAGACGGTGCTGTTGGTGTTTTTTGTGCGGTTGGTGGAGTTCAACCTCAATCAGAAACAGTTTGGAGGCAAGCTAATACTTATAGCGTGCCACGCTTGGTTTTTGTTAATAAAATGGATCGAATCGGTGCAGATTTTAACGAAGTTGTACGTCAAATCAGAGAAGAACTAGAGGCTAATCCGTTGCCAGTGGCTTTTCCTGTTGGTGCAGAATCGGATTTACAAGGCGTTGTTGATTTAATGCATAATGAATTTCACGTATGGGATGCCGACAGTAAAGGTCAAAAATTTGAAATTAAGCCAATACCAGACGATATTGCCGAAGAAGTAGAAATGGCGCGTATGGAAATGGTAGAAAAAATAGCAGAATTTGACGATAATCTTATTGAAAAATACTTAGAAGGCCAAGAGATTAGTGTTGCAGAACTGCAAAGTGCTTTGCGTAAAGCAACTATAGCTAATGAAGTAGTACCTGTATTTTGTGGCACTGCTTTGCAAAATATAGGTGTGCAACAGGTTATGGATGGCATTAATGCTTATTTGCCTGCGCCAAATGAATTGGGTGATATTCAAGGTGAAGATCGCAAAGGTAATTCTGTTAGTGTACAACGCAAACCAAGTGCCGATTTAGTGGCATTAGCATTTAAAACTCAAGTTACACCACATGGCGATTTGACTTATGTAAGAGTTTATGCAGGTACATTAAAATCTGGCAAACGCTTGCAAAATGCTACTCAAAATAAAAAAGAAAGAGTTAATCAGTTTTGGCGAATGCACGCCAATGATAAAGAAAAACTAGATGAGGCTCAGACAGGTGATATTATTGCTATTCAGGGCATGAAATTTTGTACTACAGGCGATACTCTTTGTGATGAAGGCAATTTTGTAATTTTAGAGAAAATGAATTTTCCAGAAACGGTAATTTCGATGGCTATCGAACCTAAAACCAATGCAGACAGGGATAAACTAACAAATGCCTTAGATGCTATGCAACGAGAAGATCCTACTTTTAATGTGCATACCGACCCCGAAACAGGACAGTTGATAATATTTGGTATGGGAGAGTTACATCTTGATATTATTAAAGATCGTATTTTGCGAGAATTTAAAGTCGATGCAAATGTAGGTTCTCCACGTGTATCTTATCGCGAGGCAATTACAGCACCATTAAACGGCTCTTATACTTTTGAGCAAGTTTTAGCTGGCAAAGAACATTATGCCAAAGTAGATATCACATTAGAGCCAGACACAGATAATATTGAACCAACTTTTGTTAATAACTATCAAGGTGAATTGCCAGATGAAATTTTAACAGGCATAAAAGAGGCTTTGTTGGATTCTGCATTATCAGGCAATTTGGTTGGCTATCAGATGATAAATTTAAAAGTGATTTTAAATTCTATTGATGTGCACGAGGAAGAGTATAATGATGGGGCATTTCGAGCAGCTGCATCTTATGCTTTTAGAGACGCATTGTCGGCTGGCGAATCTAAATTATATGAACCTATTATGAAATTGACCATAGAGACTCCCGCCGATTATGTTGGTGAGGTTATTTCTAGCTTAAATTCTAAGGGGGTAGAAATTAACGAGTCGGGCATAAAGGGCAAGCTAAGTGTGATTTTAGGCTTAGCTCCAATGAGTGAAATGTTTGGTTTTGCTACTGAGTTGCGATCTTTGACTCAGGGTCGAGCGAGTTTTTCTTTAGAACCATCGGCGTTTAGGGCTGTTCCTGCTAAAAAAGTAGAAAAGCTTTTAGGTTTTTAAAGTGGCGGTAAAAAAACAATCTCCTGAATATTATATGGATCTTGCTATTAAGCAGGCTTTAAAAGGAAGGTATTACACATCACCTAATCCTTGTGTTGGTGCAGTGATAGTAAAAAACAATCAAATTATAGCTAAGAGCTACCATAAGCAGTATGGGCAAGCACATGCCGAGCGTAACGCTATTGATGATGCCTTAAAAAAAGGTTATAAGCTTAAAGGTGCAGATATATATGTAACTTTAGAACCGTGTAATCATCACGGTAATCAACCTCCTTGTTCAGATGCTCTTATTAGTGCGGGCATTAAGCGTGTATTTTATGCTATGAGAGATCCAAATCCAACTGCATTTGGTGGTGTTCAAAAACTAAAAAAAGCAGGAATTAAATGTGTAGGTGATATCTTAAATGAACAGGCGCAGGCATTAAATCAGCCGTTTATAACAAATATCGTCAAAAAAAGACCATATATTATTGCTAAATGGGCAATGGGATTAGACGGTCATATAGCAACTAAAACGGGTAATTCTGCCTGGATATCCTCATCAGAATCTCGCAAAATCGTGCATAATATGCGTGCTATTGTAGATGGTATTTTAATTGGTTCTGGCACAGCAAAAAAAGATAAACCAAGCCTCACGGTCAGGGATGCAAAGGGTAATAATCCGCTTAGAATCATATTAGACAGCCAGTTAACTTTGCCTAAAAATGCTAAGGTTTTAAATGATAATTTAGCAAAAACTTTAGTTTTTTGTTCTGTGTCGGGTTTTAAAAATGTAAAAAAATATTCGTCATCATCTAATGTTGAGTTTATTTCTGTCGCAACCAAGGCAGGTAAATTAAGTTTAGACGCTGTTTTATCTTGTTTATATAAACGCAATATCAATTCAATTTTAATAGAGGGCGGTTCAGAAGTTCACGGCAGCTTTTTTGATGCAAATTTAGTTGATGAAGTATTTACATTTGTTGCTCCTGTGCTTATGGGAGGCTCATCAGCAGTGTCGGCGGTGGCTGGCAAAGGTGTGCGTTCTGTACAAGAAGGTTTGCGGTTACAAAATATGCAGTTTTGGCAAATTGACGATGATATTTTGCTTCGTGGTACAAATGGTTCACATCCATTGTGGTCTGCCCTTGATTTTTAGGTATAACCCTGATTTAATACAAAGTCATTTTAATTATATAATTTTCCCTAATTGAGGATTCCAATGTTTGAATTTTTGCGTAAACATTCTAAAGTTGTTATGTGGGTCGTATTGATTTTTGTCGGTGCACCTTTTGTGTTTTTTTATGGTGTTAGTAGTCAAGTTGGCAAGAGTCGAAAGATTGAATTGACTGTCTACGGCCATAAGATTTCATCTGCAGAGTTAATGGCCGAGCAAAGAATGATTGATATGTTTAGTCAAAGTCGTAATCAAGATCCAAATTTTCTTGTTAATCAGGCTAAACAAAACTTGACACTTTATTATAAAGCTGTCGGTGCGGGTGTTAAGGCATCAGATGCAATGGTACGCAACTATATCGCTAAATTTCCTCCATTTTTAGATAATGGAAGATTTGAAAAAGAATTTTATAAAGATTTTTTAGGTCGTTATCGTATGACATCTGCAAGCTTTGAAGAGGGCATTCGCAGGATTTTAACCATGCAAAAGTTTGTTGATATTTTGCGTGGTGCTGTGCGTATTAGTGATGATGAAATTGTCAAAAATTTTACTCGTCAAAATCAAACAGCGGATTTTAAGTCAGTAACTTTAAATAGTGATGATTTTAAAAAGCAAGTTCAAATTACAGAAGACGATATCGTCAGTTATTATGCCAGCAATAAGAAATCATTTGAAAAAGAGGCAGAAATAAAAATAGAATATTTATTGGCGTGGGCTAATGATTATGAACAAACAGTTAAAGTATCTGAAGCAGAAATTAAAACTCAGTACGAAAACACAAAAAAACGCTATAAAGATAAATCTTTTGGTGATGTTCACGATGAAATTAAATCGTTGTTGACTAAAATGAAATCAGAAAATTTAGCAAAAGAAGCGATGGATAATTTGCGCGCAAAAATGGTTCTTAAAAATGCAAATTGGCAAGATTTGGCAAAAAAGAATAATATTATTTATAAAATTTCACCCTTTTTTGGTGCAAGTAAAATTGTAAGTCAGGATTTTGGATGGGCGCAAATTGATTTTAATGCTAAAGAAAACCAGATTAGCCCTATTATTAGAACTTTAAATTTCAAATCGGGTATGAAAATAGGTCAAATGATTTATCGTGTGTTAGCTAAAAAATCGGCAGTCATACCTAAGCTGGCAGATATCAAAGAAAAAGTTAAAGAAAAATTAATCATAGAAAAAAGTAAAGAATTGGCTGCTTTTGAAATGCAAAAAATTCAAAAACTATTAGTTAAACAAGATTTTGATAAAGTTGCCAAACAAAACAAGTTAGATGTCGATAATCATAAAAATGTTACATTTAATAGTTTAGGTGTCGATGGTGATAAATTATACGCTTTGCCAATAGGTGGTGTAAGTGAAGTTCTTTCTCAGCCTGATCGTATTGTTGTTGGTATGCCAGCTAAATATAATGTATTTAAATTAATTAAACGTAATCCGATTGATGAGGCAGAGTTGAATAAGAAAAAAGATGAAATTAAACGTAGTTTAACTAATGCAAAAAATTCATTATTTTGGCAATCAATTAGTCAAGAAATTGATGAGGAAAATAAAAAATTACCTTGATTTCAAAAACAAAATAAGCATAATACTCCACTCAAAGATATGGTGCCTGTAGCTCAGCGGTAGAGCCCTCGGTTGTGATCCGAGTGGTCGTGGGTTCAAATCCCATCAGGCACCCCAATATATGCTCGCTTTTAACTTGTTAAAGGCGAGCTTTTTTTATGCTTTTGTTTTATTAAATACGCATTTAAGTGCGTAAATACGGGTTGTACGGCATTATTTTTTTTATTTACCTACTTAAAATCTCACTTATACTTATGTTCAAAGACTGATTTTAAGACTTATTAAAAAGGGAGAAATATATGGAAGATTCAAAAGACTCATTAGAGTCTGTAGTTGATTCTAGGGTAGGACTTTATTTAACTTTTGTGTTAAGTAATGAAATTTACGGTTTTGAAATTTTAAAAGTACAAGAAATTATCGGTCAGATGCCTATAACTCGTGTGCCTAATATCCCAGAACATTTTAGGGGTGTTACTAATTTGCGTGGTAAGGTGATACCAGTTGTCGATTTGGGCAAATGTTTTGGTTTAGGTACAATTACAGAAAACGAAAAAACATGTATTATTGTATTGCAAATCAATATGGATGGTAAAGATCATATTCTTGGCGTTATGGTAGATGAAGTTTCAGAGGTGCTTTCCATATCTGCTAATCAAATAGAAGACTCACCTTCTTTTGGAACTATCGATACTGAATTTATTATGGGTATGGGTAAGGTTGATAAAAAAGTTGTAATGTTATTAGATGGTGAAAGATTATTTTCTAAAGACGAAATTAAATCTGCTGAAATTGCAGACTAATCATATGAGGGTTAATGGTATGTTTAAAAAATGAAGCATAAAATTAATGGCTATATATTTATTAGTGGGCATTAACCAATATTTATATAATAGGTGTTATAGCTTGGAATCTATCCAATGATAGTATGGAAGATGTTGGTTTGCAGGGATTAACAGCATTAAAAAAATTATGATTAGTTGGCGGTCAATTTGCACTTAAATCTGTTTTTCAGGACATTAAATTAAAGTTTGTACCATGCGCTTACACAAGCTAGTCTATCATTAATATTTAGATCATTATTTTGAGCCTAGTTCTATAACACGATTTGCTACATGGCTTTTTAGTTTCTGCACTTGCTAGCGATACCGTTGTTTATGCAGGCACTTCAAAAGTCCTAACACTCTTGTTTGATAGATTTGTATTAATGGTTTTATCGTTATTTACTTTTGTGTTTTATAATTATTTAAGCTCATTAATAAATTCTACATCTAAACCAGTCTTTAATGATATAGTCTCAACATCTAAAACATCTAATAAATTTTTAGCTATTTCTATTTGTTTCTTTCTTTCGCCTTCTTCAAGTCCTTTTTGCATTCCTTTTTCAAGCCCTTTTTGTATTCCTTTTTCAAGACCTTTCTTTTCAGCAGTTTTTAAAGCATTTATCTCATCAAACTCTTTTAATGCTATGTATTCATATACTTCTAGTTCTTTTGAGTTCCAAGCCGTTTGAGTAACTATGTCAAATGCTTCTTTAAACTCTTCTATATTTTCGTACTCTTTTGGAATTATGCTTAAATCAGATGCATTTTTTAAGAAATATATCCATTTATCTAATATAGAGTCTAACTTTTTTAGTTCTTTAGTAAATTTTGGTAGTTCTATAAATGTAAATTCAAAATCTTTTAAATCTTGTGTATTTGTTTCTTGATTTATTATGAGGTGTCTACTTATAAAGTCTTTGTTTTCAAATATATTAAAGTTTAATATTCCTATAAAATAAACTTGCTTAAGTTTTGTGTAGTCATTACCTTTTGGTAGTTGAGAGATATAAGCTTTAGATGTGTAGTATAAACTTCTTTTGTTAAAGTCTCCCATATCTTTTTTTTGCATCTCTACTATAAAAGTTTCTTTGTTTTGATTTGTTGCTTTTATATCTAGTATAGTTTCTTTTAATTCTGGAATGCGAGGAACTTGATAAGGGTTGGCTAACTCTACATCTACTATAATTTTTTCATTTTTAAAATCTAAGACGCTATTTAAAAAAGAAATTAGTATATTTTTATGATGTTCATTACCAAAGATTTTTTTAAATGCTATATCGTTTTTTGGGTCCGCAAATTGCATACTAATCCTTTTTGATTTTCTATATTAATTGAAATGAAATATTGTGGCATAATATAAATAAATAATCTATAAAATTTATT
>JAMOSO010000007.1 GCA_027063065.1 Planctomycetota bacterium
ACATAATAAATATTTATTATGATTTTAGCTATTACACCAATATATATGATGTAAAAGTATTCCAAAAATCTACTTTACTAAAAACACACCTATTATATTTAGCTATCAATTCCAATTATCTCCCTACAAATGATATGTCAAGTACCTATCACCTTCGTTTCATTCTAAAAATATTCTAAATATCGCTAATAAATCAATAAAATTGACTATCAAAGCTATATCTTGAACGACATTTAGAATAATCACCCAAAATAAGGAGCTTTTTAGAATACATGTTGCTTTAGGGAGATATTTAGAATATTTAGGTGTTTTATATAATAAATTCTTTAAAAATAAAGATAAACAGAATTATCAAATAAACTAATGGAATACCTAAAGCGATATATAGAATTGACTTAGAGCTCTTTGGACAGTATAAAAAGATAATTGGAATATTGCTAGAGATTTTTAGAATACCTTATTATGTAAGTTCTTTTAAATAAAGACTTTAAATAATATTCATTTTTGCGTATATTGTTATATGTATTTAAGTAATAGTATTATACTTTTTTTATTAAATAGGTGTGTTATTTATGGCCAAACAGCAATTGTCTTTTTTAGAGGACATTGAAGATAGTGGTGTTGATATTTTAGAATTAGCTGTTTTTACTATTACACCACCTAAAGGTGCTTTCAATGAAGAAACTAAAGAAATTATAGAAGCAGATGGTACTAAATTAATTTATACACAAACTACATATCAAACGCCACGCATTAATCCTAAAACAGGTGCATTAGATTATACAGAAAGAACTTACAGAGTAACCCCTGGATATGGAAGAGGCAAAGCCGAATGGGATGATAGGGTTTTTGCGGCGATTATATGTTTAGCTCAACAAAAATCACAAAAACAACTAAAAGTGGTTAATGAAAGCCCTTTAGATATTGATACTTCACTAGGAGAAATAGCTAGATTTTTAGGTATTAAAAAACCAAATTCTGATCAACGTCAAAAAATATTTGCTTCAATTATTAGATTAGAAATGACTTCTATAGTAGGTGATTGGTGGAGTTATCAAAGGGAAGATTTTGTAGAATATAAATTAAGCCCGATCAATAAAGTTGAGCGTACTAGAAAACCAAATACTCCAAATGAAAAAACCTTGGCCAGGCGTGATCCATCTACGCCAGAAATACCGCACTTTACAGAATTTGAAACAGTGTTTAAGGTTGTTTTACCTAGTGAATGGAAACATATGTTGCAGAAAACAGATATTGTTTTGCATTATGCAATGGTTGCGTCTTTAAAGCCCAGTCAATTAGCTATTTATCGTTTTTTAAATGTATATTATTCAACTCGTAAACCCGAGGTCATGGCCTTAGAAGATGAGTATTGGTTTTTGTTAAAAGATTTAGTTGAAAAAGCAGGATTTGAATATAAACAAAATAATAAAAATTTAAAGGGTAACTTTCATAAAAATATTATTAAAGGGTTGCGTGAATTTGGCATTATAGCTTTTGATGCCGATGAGGATTGGCAAAAACGTGATAATGCATTGTGGGTGCGTTTGAGGCCAGGTCCAGCTATAAATAAAGACACTTATGTTCCTGCCAATATTATTCGTGAATATGAAAAACTTATAACATGGAAAATTAAACCAGAGTTGGCTAGTCAAATAGTACATTGTGCAGCAACTTCTATGGAATTTTTAGGTACATTGCGTTATTGGTCATTAGCTTTAGACATAACCCCTGGAACTATTCAATCTCCAAAGGCTTATATTGAAAGTGCATATAAAGCTGAAGAACAGGGTAATGGTTGGAAGGGCAATGCAAAATTGGCAGATTTGTTAGAGGAGATTAAATCACGCTATCCAAATATTAATGAATTAACTTTATATCAACGTGACTGGAACAATACTGCTTTATTTAATACCAGTGAAAAAAACATAGCATCAATTTGTACAAAACTGGGCATAGCAGAAAAAATTTATATTAAATGGTTGCGTATGGGTAAAAAATTTCCATATTTTGAATATTTATTGCATATGTATGCTATCAGAGATCAATTATTAGTGCAGGGCAAAAAGCCGGCTTATTGGGTCAAAATGATTGATAAGCAACATCCGTCTATTTGGGCTATTCCGATACCGGGTTCAGAATATCAACAAGTAATTTTGGATGAAAAGCACTCAAGTAAATTTTCTGTAAATGCGGTGCCTAATCCATCAGAGCAACAATCTGTTTTACAAACAGACATAGAGATAGTTGCGCCAGATAAGACACAATATATAAATCCATTAGTAGATGTGGAAGGTTTAAAGGTAGCCATTAGATTTTTATTAAAGCAGTTTCAAAAATCTATACCTGCATTAACGGCATTACCTAAAGATAAGCTTAATCAATTAATTAGTTCTGCAGCTTATGATTTAGCATCTAATAATGAGTATTGGCATGATGGAGATTACAGTGATGCCGTAGAAGTTTTAATGAATATTATTGAAACTTCTACAGATAGTGTCATAACGCAAAGTCAAAGATTGCAACTTTTGCTGACACATAGGCAATCCATTAGTGATAATTTTGGGTTGTTAGTTTCATCATCCTAAGCTAAAAATATAGATTATTATTTGAGTCTTAAAAGACTATCTTTTAAGCCTCCTATGCGGTTGCGTTTTAACCAAATAGTTTTATATTCAGTTTTGATTTCGTTAGGCATATTATGTAAAGCTCGGTTATGTTTTATTGTGCTGATAGCTTTATTTAAAGCATATTTAGCTATACTAATGCTTAAATTTAATTCTTGTTTGCTAATGGTTGCTTCGGAAGAAGTAGGTGTAATGTTTTTAAGACACTTTGATATTGTTTTTAAATGTTTTAAGCAGTTGTTGATTTGTACTTTGGTGAGTTGGTTTTCTGTAATAATTTTTTTTGTGTCATCTTCAAACAATAATTGATTAATAAATGTTTTATTATTGTTAATAGAATTGGGTGCTAATAAAATAGTTTGACCTAGTTTTATCCATAAATCAGCAAGATTAAGTTTGGCATTTTTATAAAAGATAGTATCTATTATGATAGCCCAATTGTTTTTGTGGTTATTTTTTAAACACCAGCTACATCCAGCTCCTACAGTAAAACCTAAGTAACTTATCGGCAAATTTTGATGATGACCGTGATCTCCCCAGTCTGTATTTAAAAAACCTAAGGCATTGTTGCGAATGGCATTTTTAGCAGCATTTTTAATGTTGGCAATACAGTTGTCGCTACGGCCTGTGATGCTATTCCAACTGGATGTACCAGGGCAAACATAAAAATTAATACCTGATTTTTTAAAAGTAGCAGTAGTTTTATTAAAAGGTGACTGTGCTTCGTAACCCCAATCAAGTGCAATGCAATCTTTTGGAATGTCTTTGATTAAGTCTGGTCGTTTTAAAATAATATCACCCCAAAACATCATTTGTTTTTTGTGTTTTTTTACTAAGCAATAGATACCTTTTAGATGTTTTAAATATACCTCTGTTGATTTTAATTCAAATGTTTCATCACATCCAACATTAAAAAGTGTACTGGTAAAATTTGGTAAAAATTCTTGGTAGAGTTCATCAACAAAATTTAAGCTAGCTTGATTTGGTTTTAATGTGCTACCTACAGGTCGGTAGTTTTGCCAAGGATCAATAAAACCAGAAGGTTGTAATGCTAGGTGCGCATATTTTTTATGTTTTAACCATCGTTCTAAATGCCCAAATGAGTTTAAATTTGGTACTAATGTGATAAACCTTTCACGACAGTAAATGTCTAATTCTATAATTTCTTGATGGGTAAATGGTGATGATTTAAGCCATACTGTTTGATGTTGGCTAAATGCAAAACTGTGTTCTATATAAAGTTGTAGTTGATTGATACGCATTATAGCCAAGCTATCAATTAGCTTTTTAAGTGTGTTTATTTTTGGCACCTTATCACGACTAACATCTAACATAATACCACGATGTTTTAAATCGGGGTAATCTTCTATTTCAGTTTGGTATAAATTGTCATTGTGATTATTTAGTATTTGCAACACAATTTGCGAAGCATAAAAAATGCCAGCTTCATCACTGGCAATAATGTTAAAACCTTTATTTGAAAGGGTTAATTTAAAATATTCTGATATTTTTATATTAGTATCAATTTTAAAATTAATTAATTGATTTGTATTGAGATTGGTTTTGCTTAATTGTGCTTTATGTTTGGTATGTTTTTTGATTTGGTTGCATAATATCACTAAATGTTTATATAAATTATCACTGGATAAATCAGGGGCTTTTACCCAGTGAAGATTATCTAAAGATATTTGCCTTTTAAATTGTTTATATGTTTGTGGTTTAGGAAAAATAAACATTTATAAATTTGCAATATCATCAGCATTAAAACTATATTCTTTATGGCAAAATTGACAATTTAATGTAACGGCACCTTCTTCTTTTAAAATTGCTTTTAATTCATTGCGATCGATTGTACGTAAAGCTTCTTGTGTACGTTTGCGCGAACAAGTACAGCGATATTGAACTATTTTTGGGTTAAATATTTTTAATGGATCTTGGTGATATAGGCGATATAAAAGAGTCTCGTATTCTACGCTTAGTAATTCTTCATCGGTTAATGTATTAGCTAATTGGGTGAGACGGTTCCAATTTTCGGCTCTTGTATCTGTATCGCTAATCTTATGCATTGGCATTTGTTGTAAAATCATAGCGGCAGCGGTTTGACGTCCTTTGTCAGTACCAATGGCAAAATTAAAATGGGTTGGTAATTGTTCTGATTGTATAAAATATTGCGATAAGCACTCAGCTAAATTTTTACCTTCTAATGGCACGATACCTTGATAGGGTTTACCATTAGTTGGCTCTATGGTTATAGCTAATGTTCCTTGGGCTAATAACGCATTAAAATCACCTTGGATAAAGTTATCTCGTACTTGAGCTATA
Organism: Planctomycetota bacterium; assembly: GCA_027063065.1. Taxonomy (GTDB): domain Bacteria; phylum Planctomycetota; class JAMOSO01; order JAMOSO01; family JAMOSO01; genus JAMOSO01. The sequence goes on from JAMOSO010000007.1 coordinate 4,950, forward strand.
CCTCGTACTTCACGGTTGGAGTCGCATTCCATAACGATAAATGGTATTTCACCTTTGGAGCTTGCTTGCAGGCTTAAGCGTCCTTCAAACTTCATAGTAGTGCTTAAAAGTACAGTTGCCACTAAAAATTCACCTAATAAGTTTTTAGCAACTTCAGGATAGTCGTGGTTTTGAATTAACTGCTCAAAGCTATCGGTACAGCGAACAAGCTCGCCTCTTATATCAGTATTGTCAAATATAAATCTTTGGGATATGTCTAGTTCCATAAAAATCTCTTTAAATTATTATAATGTGGTTGATATATATCGGTTTTTTTTATTTACGACTTAAATGGTATTTAGTTGCGCTTATGCGTAGGTGAGTTACTTAATTGTTATTGTAAGTTATGGATACGTTGTTAGAATCACGGTTTTAATTTTATTTTCAAGGGGAAAATTGTGAAAAAATGTATGAAAGTTTTGTCTTTAACTACAGCGTTAATTTGTGGTTCAATTACTTCTTATGCTGCCGATACAGCTGTTACAACTAATACTAATAATTGGGATACTGGTTTGCGTATTAGTACTTTAGGTGCAGGAGCAGAATTAGGTTATAAATTAAATGATAATTTTAGAATTAGATTAGTAGGTCAAGGTTTTAAATATAGTACAGATTATACTGATACGGATTTAACTTATGATGGTGATTTAGATTTATTAACCATTGGACCAATGTTAGATTGGCATCCTTGGGGTGGTAGTTTTAAATTGTCAGGTGGTTTGTTTTATAATGGTAATGAAGTATCTATGACTGCAAAACCTACTTCTGATGTAAAAATAGGTGATAACACATATTCTCCTTCGGATATTGGCACAGTCGATATGAAAGTAGATTTTAATTCTGTTGCTCCTTACTTGGGTTTTGGTTGGGGAAATGCATTTAAAGGCTCTAATTGGACTTTTAATTTTGAAATGGGCGCTATGTATCAAGGCGAGGGTGATTTAAGCTATTCTACAAATGGAGCTGCAGTTAATAATGCGGCGTTTCAAGCGGATATTGCAAAAGAACAAGATGAATTGCAAGATGAAATTAACAAGTATAAATTTTATCCTGTAATAACATTGGGTTTAACTTATTCTTTTTAATATATAAATCAAATTAGTATTTAAAAAAAGCAATCGTTTATCAATAACGATTGCTTTTTTTAATGGCAATTATTTTCTAACTTTATTGCGAATAGCAATTAAATCTTTCATGGCAAGATTTAATTTACCGCTATAATCTTTAGTGCCAAAGGCATCATGTAATTGTTGATAGATAGCATATAATTCTTTATATATTTTGACATTTGCTTTAATGGGTTTATATATTTTAGTTTTTACACCTGTCATTTTAGATTGTGCTATTGCAGTTGATTTGTGAGCGTTACCAACAACGGCTCCAAAAATAGCAGCTCCTAAGGCACATGTTTGTGAGCTACGGCTTATTTTGATAGGGCGGTTGCAAATGTCTGCATAAATTTGCATAACCATTGGGTTTTTTTCTGCAATACCACCGCAGGTTATGATTTCTTTGATTTTAATATCGTATTCTTGTATACGTTTAATAATTGTTAAAGCTCCAAAAGCAGTGGCTTCTATTAATGCTCGATACATTTCAGGGGCAGTGGTGTGCAGGGTGGTTCCTATTGTACATCCGCTTAATAAAGGATCTACTAATATTGTGCGATTTCCATTGTTCCAATCTAGGCACATCAATCCGCTTTCCCCGGGTTTTAATTTGTTTGCTATTTTAGTCAAGCTAATATGAGCATCTATTTTGCAAAATTCTGGAGGGCAAAAGTTTTTAACAAACCAATTAAAAATATCGCCAACGGCTGATTGTCCAGCCTCTATACCAATTAGCCCTGGCAAAACAGAGCCTGGCACTACACCGCATACTCCTGGTATATCTCTAGTGTTTTTTGCCCCTACCAATAAATCACAGCTAGATGTGCCAATGACTTTAATCAAGGTACCTTTTTTTACTCCGGAGCCAACAGCGCCGTGGTGGGCGTCAAATGCGCCAACAGCAACGGCTATATTGTTTGGTAAGCCTATTTTTTTGGCTATTTCATTGGTTAAATATCCTGCTATTTGATCTGATGCGTAAGCAGTTGAATATAGTCTATCGCGTAGGTCGGCTAAGTCAGTATCTAGTGATTTTAAAAATGCTTTGCTGGGTAGACCGTTCCAATCTTCACTAAATAAGGCTTTGTGTCCAGCGGCACAAATAGAGCGTTTAAGGCTAAGCGGATTTAAGTTTCCAGTAATATATGCTGGGATAAAATCGCATAATTCTACCCAGCTATATGCTGCATTAAAAACACCTGGAGCTTTGTTTTTGCAATGCCATATTTTTGCCCAAAACCATTCTGAGCTATATGTTCCACCGCATTTTGCTAGGTAGGGTAGATTTTGTTTCTGTGCCATTTCGGTAATTTTGGCGGCTTCTTGATGACTTGTATGGTCTTTCCAAAGCCATGCCTGTGCATTTAAATTATTTTTAAACCTTGGTTTAAAGGCTAACGGAATACCTTCTTTATCTACAGGTATAGGGGTGGAGCCAGTGGTGTCGACGCCGATGCCTATTATATAGGCGGGATCAAATCCTTTAATTTTTTTAGCATCTTTAATTGTTTGTTTGCTTACTTTTAAAAAACCAGTGATATAATCTTGTGGATTTTGACGTGCCAAATTAGGGTCTTTGTCCAGCAAGATGCCAGCTTGTCCAGAAGGGTAGTTGTAGGTGTTGGATGCTATTTCGCGTCCATTGGAAACATCTACTATTAATGCTCTACAGCTATTTGTGCCATAGTCTATGCCCATAGAGAATTGTTTGTGTTTAGCCATTTTGCTCCTTATATAAATATCATATAAGTTATATTTTATATAATAGATGGCAATGGTATATTCTGCGGGCGTGTAGAACAATACTGCTGGCTGTACCGATGTTTATTAGCAGGATTTGTTAGTTGTTGAACAGATATCTTGTAAGGTTGTATTTTGTAAATATTGTTGTATTTGCATATTTGCCTGTTTAATAATGCCGTTAAATATACAGCTAAAACGGGTGCAATTATTATGATTTCGTATACAACTATGACAATTAAATTTACCTTCAATGACTTCGTAAATATTTAATAAGCTTATTGAGTTTGGACATCTAGCTAATTGTACGCCGCCTTGTGGTCCACGAATACTACGGATTAAGCCAGCTCTAGTTAAGCGTTGATGAATTTTGGCTAGATGATTTTCAGACACTTGCAATTCTATAGCAATATTACACGTAGGTATTACTTGGTTATATTTGTCAGCTAATATAGCTAAACTATGAAATGCCAATGAAACGCCCTCGGAGATTTGTAATATATCTGACATATTAAATCCATTATAGAATAAAGATTGTTGATGGTAATTGTACTATTGGCACAATTATTTTGCTAGAATCATTTTATGATAAATAGTCCTATTGTACTTAGTCTAGATAATTATAATTTTCCAGATGCAAATTTGGCAATGCGTGAACCAGATGGTCTTTTGGCAATAGGGGGGGATTTATCGGCAGAGCGTATTGTCAATGCATATACTAATGGGATTTTTCCTTGGTTTAGTGAAGAAGATCCAATTTTGTGGTGGAGTCCTAATCCGCGTGCGGTTTTGTTTCCGTCAGATTTGCATATTTCACGTAGTTTACAAAAAGATTTACGCAAAAGGATTTACACCACTACTAAAAATCATGCGTTTGAAACAGTGATTAAAAATTGTGCAACTGTGTGTAGAAAAGAACAAAATGGTACGTGGATTATAGACCCGATGCAACGTGCATACATAAATTTATATAATATGGGAATAGCTCATAGTATTGAAGTGTGGTCTAATCAGCAATTAGTAGGTGGCTTATATGGTTTAAAATTGGGTAAAGTGTTTTTTGGTGAGTCAATGTTTCACATTAAAACAAACGCCTCTAAAGTTGCGATGGTGAGCTTAGTGCAATGGCTGTTAGAGATAGGGGTAGAGCTTGTGGATTGTCAAGTAAGCTCTACCCATTTAAATAGCTTAGGAGCGCAAAGTATACCTAGATCAGATTTTTTAGCCTTATTAAATCGTTTAATTTAATCATGATATCTTTTTTAATTTAGCTTTAGCTTGTTTATAAAGATATTTGCGTTCAGTATTAATCATCATATTAATATCAGAATCAGTTATGTTATCATCAGATAATAAATTTTTAATAGCTTTTCGTTCGGCAGCGCAAACATTGCCATCGGCTAGTGCTAGGCGTATTAATTGTCTTAAAACCTCATGTGTTTCTTTGTGATTTTTTAGATCTAATTTAAAATCAGGATTATTTTTAACGTGATTTTCAATGGAATTAAATAGTTTTTGACTAACATTTAATTTGTTTGCCATTTTTAATAAGGTTTCACGTTCTTTTATGTCGCGTTTGCCATCACTATCCATAACTAAAATCATAGCAGCAATTACTTCTTCAATTGGAATGTTATATAGTGGTGCTTCAATTACATCTGGCAATTTGGCTTTGGCTTCGCTTATGGCGTCGTGATAATCTTCGTATTTATATGGTTCAATAGAATCTAAAACCCAATTTTTTAATCCGTCATTTAAAGCTATACCACAATAACTACAGCAGTTGCTACTGTCTACAGTTTCAGGGGCTCCACAGCCTATACAACAATTTGCCGATAGAGCGTGTTTAGGATTGCTAATGGCGTCTTTATGTCGACACATAATTAATTTATGCTTATATATACGAGAATTTAAAAAGCTGGGTACATCACCTGGTCCAGGTTTAGATTCTTGCCAACATCCAGACCAAGTTACTATAATATGGCAACGATTCATATCTGCTTTATTATCAAATCTAATAATTTCCACTGAGCCCACTGCTAAATCTTGTGCAAAAGTACGCATACCTTTTTGGTTTAATTGAAATTCGTTTTTGTGGATATTTAAAAATTTATTATTTGCCATTTTACTTAAATATTTAGCATTACAAAAATATCTCGCACTGTGATATCGCCAAAACATAATAGAGGCTCTATCTTCTAGGTATTGAATATTTAATGCTTTATCTTGTTGTTTTAATTGGCTTGCTCCAGCAATTAAGTCTGGATTACGATGTTGAAATGCTTTAGCTTGGGTTATTTCTGAAAGTACCCAATCATATTCGCCACTGGTAATTAAGGCCTGACAAGACATACATTCTATTTTATCTGATAGCTTTAATGGTGATCCGCAGTTTGGACAAAACCCTTCAATCGCACCGCCTTGTTGTAATGTTTTAGTTCCTGGTTTGCGTAAAAACGACCAGTATTCTTTAAAGATATCTGTCGACAAAGAATATTTTTTATCTGAGCCTTCTTTAATATAATAATCTGCAGCAGATGCACTAATTGCTACAATAATGACGTCAAAAAATTCATCGCATTTATATGATACTACATGTGCATCTTTAATGTCGATATCGGTAATTTTATTAATATATCCATTGGCTTTGTTTAATTCTAAATTTAGGTTTAATCTATCGTAGATGGCATCACTTAACATGCTTCTAACAGGAGACATGTTTTGGTTGTTCCAAGAATTTTGTAAAGCAAGAAAGGTTTGCTTGGCGCGTTCTAAAAATTGAATTTCATCAAAATTATTATCACGTTGAATTAATTTGTTTTTTTCATTGCGATTCATTGCAACATCATATTTGGCATTGCCTGTAGTGATGACATGGCTTTTATAAGAGTTAGCACCTCGTTGTGTACCAACTAAGCTAATATAACCACCTATTAATAACATAGGTATTCCAATTAATGGATGTTCAAGGCATAACCTAATTAATAAATATAATATTAAACCATCGCCAGAACCACCGCTGGAATGGCCTCCAGAGTATCCACCGCTAGAATGGCTACTACCAAAGTTACCGCCACCGCCCATGCGTGCCCAAGTTTCGCTGGGCATAAATAATAGAATTATTAACGAGGCAAAGTATATTTGCCTCGGGGTTATTAAGCTTGTGAGTTTCCGCATTCTGGGCAAAATTTAGCAGTTGGAGAAAGTAGCGCATTACAGTTCTTGCAGTGCATTTCTTGGGCAGCCCCACACAGTGGACAAAATTTAGAGTCTTTAGGAATAGCTTGATTGCATTTTACACAGCTTTGTTCTTGTATGTGTAACGATTGGCCGCATCCACCACAAAATTTAGCATTGCTAGGTGATTGTTGTTGGCATTTAGGGCAGATTATAACTTCTTTTGGTTGTATTTGCTCTTGAGCTTTACCCATCATTCCGCCAAGATTAGCACCTACCATCATACCCATCATGTCCCCAGTGCCTCCTTGGTTATTGGCAGCATCTCTTAAAGCTTTTGCTTGTTGGTATTGGGCATATTGATTTAAATTGCCAACGGCGCTCATTGATGCGCGTTCGTCAATGGCATTTTGTACGTCATCTGGCAAGCTGATGTTTTCTAGGGTAAAAGATAATAGCTCTAATCCCATTTTGATGAAATAGCCATTTAATTTTGTTTTTATAGCATCACTTATTTCATCATATTGTGCAGCTAAATCTAAGGCTGGTATTTTAAGCTCTGCGATTGCATCCGAAAATGATGATACAATTTTAGTACGCACTTGATCTTCTAGAGCATCGGCAAAAAACTCTTCGCCAGCTCCTACAAATCGACTTAGCATATTTTCTTGTTCACCAATTTTATAAGAATAATTACCTCTACATCTTAATCTGACAATGCCAAAGTCAATATCGCGTAACATAATTGGATTTGGAGTACCCCATTTGCGATTTAATTGTTCTGTAGTATCAATAAAATAAATTTCAGCTTTGAATGGCGAATTAAACCCATATTTCCATCCATATAAGGTGGATAGTATGGGCATATTTTTGGTTTCTAGCGTATATGTACCAGCTTCAAACTGATCGGCAATTTTGCCTTCACGCACAAAGATGGCTTTTTGGCCTGGACGCACAATAAGTTGTGCTCCCATTTTGATTTCATTTTGATAGCGATTAAATCTATGTACCAACAAACCGTCTGTTTTATCAGTCCATTCAATAATATCTATAAATTCATTTTTTAATTTATTAAATAATCCCATATTCCTCCTAACATAAAGATTTTTAATTTACTAATAGTATAGCCTTATTTATAAATAATAAACTTGAATTTTTTTTAATAGCAGTTATTACTTTTGGTATGTTTAAAATTAGTGTTATTATTCCTACATATAATCGACCGTTACAAACTTTATCTGCAATTAATTCTGTATTGGCTCAAACGTATAAAAATTATGAATTAATAGTAGTCGATGATGGTTCAGAAAAACTCTTAGATACTTCTATATTGCAAAAGCACAATAATTGTCGCGTGCTTTTATTAGATAAAAATTATGGGGTTTCTACTGCACGCAATGAAGGTATTAAGGCGTCTAACGGTAATTGGATAGCTTTTTTAGATAGTGATGACATTTGGCATTGTGATAAATTAAGACAGCAGGTTTTATATTTAAAACAAAATTTAGAATGTCAGATAGTACAAACTCAGGAGCAATGGATTAGGCATGGTAAAAAAGTTAACCAGCCCAAAAAATGGCATAAAAAACAAGGTTGGATTTTTGAGCTTTCTTTGCAACGTTGTACTATTAGTCCTTCGTCAGTGTTGATTCAACGTAGTTTATTAGATGAAGTTGGTTGGTTTAATCCTAATTATTTAGCCTGTGAGGACTATGATTTATGGTTGCGAATAACATTAATTAGGCCTGTTGGTTTAGTAAATAAAATTTTAATGACTAAATATGGAGGGGCTTCAGATCAATTATCTACATCTGTACAGAAGCAAGATATTTTTAGAATAAAGGCATTGCATAATATTTTAACATATGATTTAAATATTAATCAACGTGAAGCTGTATTGGATTGTTTAAATAAAAAAATTGAAATAGTAGTAAATGGTTTTAAAAAACGTGGTAAATTAGCAGAGGCTGAAAATTTTTATATTGATTTTCATACTTAGCCTAGATAAGATGTTTGCATACTGCTTGTATATGCAACATATAAATTAAATTATAGTTAGAGAAAATTATGAAATTTGTTAATCCTCAAAATGATTTTGCATTTAAAAAGATATTTGGTAATGAACAAAAAACATCTATTTTGGTTTCTTTATTAAATTCAGTTTTAGATTTTAAAGGTCAAAATAAGATAAAAAGCGTATCGATAGCTAATCCATATCAAGTTCCAAAGATTGATGCGTTAAAAGAAACAGTCTTAGATGTTAAAGCAGTAAATCGGCGAGGAGAGAGTTTTATTGTAGAAATGCAAAGAAAAGACAATCATGATTTTGCTAAGCGAAGCTTATATTATACTTCTAAAGCTTATGTGTCTCAGTTAGAGCCAGGAGTACAGCACGGGTATGCTAATTTAAAAAAAGTTTATTTTATAGGTTTTTTAAATTTTAATATGTTTGCAGGAGACAACTATATAAGTAGACATTTAATTTTAAATAAAGACACGCTCAAACAAGAAATTAATGATTTTGAGTTTACTTTTATAGAACTGACAAAATTTAAAAAAAAGTTATCAGATTTAACTACGGTATTAGATAAATGGATATATTTTATCAATAATGTACAGAATTTAACTATGATACCTCAGGAATTTTCTAATTTAGATGAATTTAAATTAGCTTTTGATACCGCTAATCAGTGTTGTTGGGATGCTAAGGAATTAGAAATTTATGAATATATGGCATTTAAAGAATATGAAGACCGCATGTACGTGCAACGTGAAATAGCTAAAGGTGTTCAAAAAGGCATTGAGCAAGGCATTGAGCAAGGCATTGAGCAAGGCATTGAGCAAGCGAAAATTGAGACTGCTAAAAATCTTAAAGCTTTAAATATAGATGTTAATGTAATTGCTAAATCAACAGGGTTATCTATAAGACAAATTGATAATATTCATTAAGAAATACTATTTGATATACGTTATATATTTGCAATTTTATATTTGTAACATACACTAAATGAATTAAGTTCAATGGAGTCTAATGCAAAATGCAATAGAAATTAAGGGATTGACTAAATTCTATAGGGGTAAATTTTTTAGATTAAGTGTTAATCCATCTTTGGATAATTTAAATTTAAATATACCTCAAGGTTGTGTATTTGGTTTTTTAGGCCATAACGGAGCGGGTAAGACTACTGCTATTAAGTGTTTAATGGACTTGATTAAACCGACAAAAGGCAGTGTTACTATTTTTGATTTGCCTGTCGATAGTAAAGAGGCTCGCAAAAAAATTGGTTATTTACCAGATGCTCCATCGTTTAGTTCTCATTTGTCCCCTAATCAGTTTTTAAAAACTTGTGCTAAATTAGTAGGCCTAGATTGGCAACTTCGTAAGCAACGCATAGAGGAGGTCTTAACTGATGTGGGTATGCTTGAGTATGCTTCAAATAATATGGGTTCTTTTTCGCGTGGTATGATGCAGCGAATCGGTATTGCTCAAGCTTTATTAAATAAGCCTGAGCTTTTGATTTTAGATGAACCTTTAGTAGGCTTAGATCCTCAAGGTCGCAGAGATTTATTAACAATAGTACAGAAGCAAAAAGAATTAGGTACAACTGTTTTTTTTTGTTCACATATTTTATCTGATGTAGAAAAACTATGTGATTCGGTGGGCATTTTAAGTAAAGGTAAACTATTATTTGCTGGCGCTTTAAATCAGTTGACAAGCAGTGATGGGATCGTGGTTAAGTTTCCGGCGGAACACTTAGCAATAGCTCAATCTTTTATGATGCAAGCAGATAGTTCAAAAAAAATAGATGATGGTGGCGTGGCATTAGAGTTTATTACAAATAATAATTGGCAATTAATTAAAAGAGCATCATTGCCTTCAAATGTGATAATAGAGGCGCATCATGGAACTTTAGAGGAAGAATTTTTTAAATTAACAGGTGAGGATACACCAGGCAATACATAACTAAAATGGAGATAGGCATGGATGAGGTCAATGCGATAGCAGAAGGTGTGTGGGGTAGGATTTTACGTATGAAAATATTGTATTTTTTGATAGGTTGTGCTTGGTTGCATATAATTTTATCATCACAGTATGAAGCTTTAATGTTAAAAGAACAAAAGATGTTAATGGCAGATATGTCATTTTTTTTGGCGGGATTAGGTGCTGTTTTAAGTGTTTTAACTTTAACTTTTGATTTGTCTAAAGATTTGCGTCAAGGTACAGCTATCGCTTATTTGTCTAAGTCTGTTAGTCGCACTCAGTATATTTTTGGTAAATTTTTAGGCACTGTTTGGGTTGGCGTTGTTGTGACCGTATTAATTGCCATAGGTTTTTTTATGATTCATAATGCCACTTATGGCTCTTTACCTGTAGTAATGGTAAAGGCGCATTTACTTATTATAATTTCAGTTTTACCCATGGCGGCAATAGCTTTGTTTTTTTCTACTATATTGTCTGAAGCTGCCGCTGCTGTTTTAACGGTAGCAACAATTTGGATGGCTTATTCAGCTAATGCAATTAGTTCTGTATCTATGTTATATGGTGGCATTGTGCCAGATTTAAGCTTATTTAATATGCGTATGGAGGCGGTTCATGGCACACAATTTGGCTGGTCTTATATAGGTTTAGCATTTATATGGAGTGTTGTTTATTCTGTTGGATTAGTTTCATTGTCAGGCATCTTTTTTAATAAACGTGATCTTGGTTAAGGAGGCTTACAATGGATTCAAATAAAAAATTAATTGTTACATTTATTTGTTGTTTTGTAATTGCTGGTGTATTGGCAATCAAACTTAATAGGGTACAACATCAAGTTTCTCCAACTCGTAAGTTAGTGGACAATTTACCTGTGGCTGGGTCGCAAAAATTATTAGCTGATATACAATGGATGCAATTTATTCAGTATATAGGTCGTCAAAAAACTTTAGATAAATCTAGTGCTGCAAATGTCGAAAAGCGCTTAAATAACATTATTGATTTAGATCCAGATTTTGCAAAAGTCTATTATGATGGTGCTTTAGTTTTGATGAATGATAACCCTGACGGCGCTTTAAAAGTGTTAGAAAAAGGTATGTTACATCCAATTATTGGTCGTAATTGGCGTTTATATATGCTTGCAGGTCATATTTTAATTCAGGGAGAAAGGGCAAATCGTCATGCACATCTACCTATAAATTATAATCGTGTCAAACGTGCGGCATTATATTTTAAAAAAGCAATGAATTGTGCAGATTCGCAAAATTATGTAGTTAATCAATGGCTACAAGCAGAAGCTTTTAATGCTAGTGAAACTGCTAGTCATTTGACTCAGTTGCAGACTATGCTGAGATTGTACAAAAAGCATTTAACTGATATGCAAGATAATGAAAATGAAATGTCTACGGGTATTTTTGGTAAATATGATACACAAGAATTTATTGATAAAATGATATCTGAGGCTTTAGAATTGCGTCAAGAAAGTGAAAATCAAAAAGGTCTGAAAGCGTTATTAGATGAAGTAGTGTTGACTGTTTTTCCTAATCAAGAAATAGACCCTTATACTTTACGCCCATATCCTGCAGGTTTTAGGTTTTCTCCACAAACAGGAAAGCCATTAAAGGTACATGGTGTGTGCAAGCATTGTGGACGTGTGTTGAAGGGACCATTTTGTTGGTATGATGGTACTGATAATGTGGCAGAGTGGAATAAATCTAAGCACTAAGTGTTTGGTCTTAGTTGATGGTCATTAAAAGAAAAGTTATTAGTTTATTTACGCTAATGCTTTTCTTTTTTTTATATTTGGTTGCCGAGCGTGGTTTACGTACGCAAGTATATGATAATGCTCAATTAAATAGTTTTGATTATCGAAAAACTATGGAAATGTTACCAGAGTTTTTGAGAATAGCATTGGAGCATCAGGTATTATTGGTTGAAAAACGTAAAAATGTTAATAATGCTAAAGGCGATGCTAAAATTAAGGCAATGTACATTTTAGCTGATGAGTATGGTTTAGGTATTAATTTTAGTGATTTAATGTTGCAAATAACACAAGATTCTAAGTTAAGAAATTCCAAATACGCTAGTCGCGCTTGGTTACATGTGTTAAAGGGCAAATCAGACAAAAATGTATTAGCAATTTATTTGCAATATTTGCACTCTATTAAAAAAGCGACTCATACAGACTTGATAGATTTGTTTAAATCTGGTTTACAGTTGGCACCTTTTGCAGAAGAAGAGGTTAAATTAAAGTATTATTTAAATATGGCAAAAAATAATTTGATTGATAAAACTTTGATAGATGCTTATGAAGACTTTGTGTTATTGTCATTTAAAGATGCAAATATAAAACAAATAGCAGAGAAATATTTAAAAGCATCTAAAGATGATTTATTGCAATTTGAAGCCTCTCAAGCACGTAAAAGGGCTACAAAATAATATGTGGGCTATAGCATGTCATACTTTGTATAAGGTCAAAGAGCCAGCTTTTGTATTATTGTTATTTGTAGGTGCTTTATTGGCTTGGTTTACTAAAGATATGGGTTGTATTTCGTTGATTGGTGAAGGTATTCATCGAGATAATATATTAATAGGTACAGTTATAATATTATCTTTTGGTGTAGTGGTGGCTTTGTTAGTAGGAGCAACAGAAATACCTAAGGATATGGACGCTAATATGATAGCAATTTTTTTAGGAAAATCTCTAAAACGAGAAGCGTATATTTTAGGTAAGGTAATAGGAGTTGCCATTTTAATTGTTAGCTGTTCAGGATTTTGGCTAACTTTACTTTTGTTAAGTCGTTATTGTTTTACGTTTGATAATGCAATCGAGGCTATGTCGTTTGTTGATATTTGTAGTCAATATTTCAGCTTACTTTTATTATTGCCTGTTTGTGCGCTTGCCATTTGTACATCGTGTTTATTTGGTGATTTGGGTGCTATGATTTTTAGTTTTATTTATATGGGTTGTTCTTTATTGGTGAGCATTGTACCTTATATTTTAAAAATAGTTCCAAAGCCAATTAATTATATATTAGAAATACCTTATTATTTAGTGCCTAATGTTATGTATTTTGTCAGTAGTTTAGATGTCATAGGTTTTTTATATTTGGTTATGTATGCTTTAGTTATAGGTATGTGTTTTGTATTGATTGCACAAAATGTATTTAACAAGGCGGAGTTATAGGGCGCATTTAAATCTTTTGTACTGTGATAAATTTCTTGAGAATAGGCATAACTTGTGTATCATTGTAATTTTATTATATTCGCTGTTTATGCTTTTGCGTATACAGTTTTGTTTTGAAAGAAATATATGAATCCACATACTTTTCATATCCCAGTACTTGGGACAGCCTTTACCATAGATACACCTATTAAGGTGGCTCGTTTTGGTATATCTTCTGTTATATCTTTAGCGGATGACTTTTTAATTGAAGATATGCGTAAAGTTTATGCTACCAAGTATTCTCAAGAATATACTCGTATTGAAAATAATGCTGAAGATGCTAGGGCACGTCGTATTACCAGTTATTTAAATTTAGTGAATTATATTGTTAATCAACAAATAGAAAATTTAAAACAAGAAGAATTTAAAGCTGATACTGAAATTACTAAGTATTTTGAATTATTACCCGATGGTGTTTTAAAAACTAAATATCAAGCTATGTTAAATGCTTCGGCATCTGATAGACACAAATTAGAAGAAGAGTTGCGAGGAGCTATTAGGCCAGGTCGTATTGATGTTAATATTATGACTAAACTAGATAGGGATAATTATAAAAATCGTCAAAAGTTACCTTCTGAATTTAGTGATGCTTTAGCTGGCTTGCGTGGTTTTGCCCAAAGTGATTTAAGTAATGCGTGTGTTGTGTTTTCGGCTGGAATGAATCCTCGATTGTATGGTTATGCTACAGAATTTAAAGATTTTTATCCAAATGAAGAAGGCGTCATTAAAAAAGGTATTATACTTAAGGTAAGTGATTATCGTTCTACAGCTACGCAAGGTAAATTTTTAGCCAAGCGTGGTTTGTGGGTACAAGAATATAGGATAGAATCAGGCCTTAATTGTGGTGGTCACGCATTTGCTACTGCTGGGCTATTAATGGGACCAATATTACAAGAATTTAAAGATAATCGTGATGATTTGCAGGCAAAGCTTGTTAAAATTTGGTTAAAGGGCATTGATAAGCAAAAGCATCAGGCTCATGGTTTAGAACCTAAGTTTGGCATTACTTATCAGGGAGGTTTAGGTAGTGCCCAAGAAAATAAATTTCTATGTACTTATTATAATTTAGAAGGTACTGGGTGGGGAACTCCATTTATGTTGGTACCAGAGGCTATCACAATAGATGATGATCATTTGTTAAAATTAGCTAAAGCTAAAACAGGTGATGTGTGCTTAAGTAAGGCGTCTCCATTAGGTGTGCCATTTTGGTTATTAAAGGCATCTTCTAGTGAAGACGAGCGCAAACAACGTATATCTGCAAATAAATCTGGTAGTCCTTGTCCTCAGGGTATATTAAAATTTGATACGGAATTTACTGAAGTGCCTATTTGTACGGCATCAAGGGGTTATCAAAATTTAAAATTAAAACAATTACAAGATGCTAATTTAAGTGATGAACAAAGAGCAGAATTAATAGACGATGTTTTATGTAAAAGTTGTATTTGTAAAGATTTAGGTGGCTCAGCTCAGCTGATATATAATGTTGTAAAACAGGTGGCCATTACTGTGTGCTCAGGGCCTAATATTGTAAATTTTTCGCAAACAGCAACTTTGCAAGAAATGGTGGATTTTATTTATGGTCGAGTGAGTGGTTTAGCAGATTCTGATCGTCCGCATGTATTTTTAAATGAATTAAATATTTATATTGAATATTTCCGCACAGAATGGCATCGTTTTTCTATTGGGTTGTTAGACAAGAAAGATACTTATTTTAAAGAATTCCAACAAAATTTATTAAATGGTGTTGAATATTATAAAAATATTACTGAAAATTTTATGGAAGATACACGTAGTACATTTTTGACAAGATTAGATGCTTTGCGCCGTGAAGTGGAACATTTAATTCCTGTATAGTCTTTTATATATCTAAAGCAGCTAATTGTTGTATAAAATATTGGTATAATATTTTTAATGCTAAAAAAGACGCTATGGTTATTGTTGTGCATAAAATAGTGATTATAACTTTAGTTGCTTTTTTGTATGTGGGATGAAACCAAATAAGCGGCAACATCAAAGGACCTACACATAAAAAAGAAAATACGATATTTGGAGTTCTATAATACCATCTAATTTGATTGCATCCGCAAAAACGACATTTAATAGCAGCATCTTGAATTTCTTCAGCACAAAAGAGGCATTTTTTCATTGTTTTTTCCAATTAAATAAAAAGGCCAGTTACTTATAACTGACCTTTTTATAAAGTTTAATAAAATATCATATATGATATTTTAGCTACATTTACTAAATCCACAACTATGACATTTTGCACAACCTTCGGCCATTACAAGTTCTCCAGCACATTCTGGGCATTTTAGCTTAAAAGCTGTATTTGCTGTGGTTTCTTTGGCGCCCATATCATCACCCATAGTTCTAAGGCCTTTAGATACTTGGCTTAAATCACTTTCGCCAAGCAGTAAGGCTTTTAAGCCACTATCTTTTTTGGCATGTTGATATTTTTGAATAGCTTTCGCTAACCCGTCTGCCAATGATGTAATACGGCCATCTTTGGTTGATATGGATAGGCTAGAGCCGATTCCTTCTAGTTGTTTTACAACATCGTTAAGACTGCCTTCAACACGTAAATATAAGCTCATAAGGCGACACATAGCCTCTAGATCAGAACATGCCACATCACCACCTTTGCCTAATTGCGCAAATACTTCACGTTCTTTTCCAGATATTGGATCTACAACAATTTTTACATGCATATTACCAAACGGAGTCATTTGTTTAATGCGAATAGCTGTAAGGATGTCTGGTAAACGCATAGGCTTAACAAAACCATCTTTGGTTAATTTTAAGGTAGATGTAGCTGGGATTACTTCTTTTTTAGTTTCTTTTTTCTTTTCAGTTAATGCCATAGGTTGATTGTCACGACATCCATCGCGGTATACAGTAACGCCTTTGCATTTTTGTTCCCAAGCTTGCACATATATATCGCTAACTTCTTGTATGGTAGCTTCATGAGGGAAATTAGTAGTTTTAGATATGGCACTATCACAGTGTTTTTGAAAAGCAGCTTGCATTTTTACATGCCATTCAGGAGTTATGTCGCGTGCGGTTACAAAAACTTTTTTGATATCTTCTGGGATACCATCAATTTGAGATATAGAACCTAATTCACAGATGCGATCTAATAATTTTTGAGAATGGATGCCAAGTTTTTTAGAAACTGTTTCAAATTGTTCGTTTACTTCTGTCAGACGTTGACCATCTAATACATTACGATGAAAAGCCAATGAAAATAATGGCTCGATGCCACAAGAACAGTTGGCAATAATTGAGATCGTACCTGTAGGTGCTAATGTGGTTGTGCAGGCATTGCGCATTTTGCGTTTGTTTTTTTCCCATATAGAGCCTTTCCAATTAGGAAAACACCCACGATCATCGGCTAATTTTTCTGAAACAGCATGAGATTCATCGTTTAAAAACTTCATTACTTTTTCAGCAAATTTTACCCCTTCTGATGAATTATAAGGGATGCCCATGGCGTATAAAGTGTCGCCAAAACCCATTAACCCTAAACCTATTTTGCGATTATTTTTAGCTATATCTTCAATTTCTTTTATTGGGTAATTATTGGCATCAATTACATTATCTAAAAATCTAGTTGACAGATGTATGGTGTTTTTTAGCGAGTCCCAATTAAAATTTGCTATGCCATTCTCGTCTTTTTCAACAAATTTACAGATGTTGATAGATCCTAAATTGCAAGATTCGTAAGGCAATAATGGTTGTTCTCCGCATGGATTAGTCGCTTCGATTTTGCCGATATGTGGCGTGGGGTTTTTGCGGTTTACTTCGTCAATAAAAATAATACCTGGTTCACCTGTATTCCAAGCTTTTTGTACGATTTCATCATATATTTCTTTGACAGACCAGTTGCCTCCGTTGTCTTTGGGTATATTAGATGCTTCGCCAGTGCGTGGATTATAGCATACATGGTCGCTATTTGGATTGTCTTTTAAATTTTGCATAAATTCATCAGTAACCGATACAGATAAATTAAAATTAGTTAAATTGGTTAAATTTTCTTTGACATTAATAAAATCGACAATATCTGGATGGTCAATACGCATCATGCCCATATTGGCGCCACGACGAAAAGCTCCCTGTTGAATAGCGTTGGTGGCCTCAGAAAATACCTTCATAAAAGAAAGAGGTCCTGAAGTAGTGCCTCCTGATGAGCGTACAATATCATTTTTAGGACGTAAATTGGCAAAGCTAAAACCTGTTCCGCCGCCGGCTTTTTGGATAAGAGCAGTGTTTTTAATGCTGGTAAAAATACCGTCAATACTGTCCTCAACGGGTAAAACAAAACAGGCGCTTAACATACCCATACTTCTACCGGCATTCATTAGAGTAGGCGAGTTAGGCATAAAACGTCCAGATACCATCAAATCATAAAATTCTTGTTTGACTGTTTCTATGGCGCCTTCGGATAGACCGTAATTTTTTTCAACATCAGCTATGACGGTGGCAACTCTGTTAAATAGTTCCGCTGGGGTTTCAATAGGTTTGCCATTGTCGTCTTTTGCAAGATAACGAGCTTTTAAAACAGCCTCTGCATTTTTGGTAATGGCATATGTTGATTTGTCCCCTGCAACTCTATTTGTACTAGTTTTCACAGCCTCCATCGAAGCTCCTTTATAAGAAAATGGTTAAATTATTGTTTGTCTATGCAAGATTGTTGCAAAGAAAGTTGTACTTAAAACTTGTGCAAAATTTATCAGCTTTATAAAAAATGACAAGTAAAAACCAATCAAATGCGTAAGACGTTATGCTGAAAGTGTTTAAGTAATGTTAGCCTTATTTGCAAAGTTGTTTTTGTACAGTTTCATACTATATATGGTATATGCTTATTGTTTTTAAGCCCTGTATATAGTGGTCGTTTTTGTTGTTGACAGACTCTAACCTCTAAGAGAGCAAGGGTTTAGGGTGATGATGTATATTTTTTTGCCAGTGCTTGGTATTTATTTGCCCACTTTATATGAGTTTGTATAGTATGTGGCTCTAAGTTTTTAATTGTTTTGCCAGGAACGCCTACGACCATTGATCCAGGGGTAATAATTTGCCCTTCGCGTATTAATGCACCCGCACCAATTACGCTACCTTGTCCAATAATAGCCCCAGATAATACTATGGCGCCTATGCCTATTAAGCAGGCGTTTTCTACTACACAACCATGCAAATTAACATTGTGTCCAATGGTACAGTTGTTTCCTATAATACATGGATGGTTATTGCTAACGTGTAATACACTACCGTCTTGAATATTTGTATTATCACCAATTTGAATATGATTGATATCAGCTCTTAATACAGCATTGTACCATATGGAGCTATTGTTACCTATTTTTACATCGCCAATAATTTTGGCTCCATCGGCGATAAATATACTTGAATGAAATGTTGGAATAGAGGTATTAATATTTATGGGTAAATCAGTAGCTGTCATTAGTTAGTTCTCCAAAAAAAAAAGTTATCTGTTATACTACATAAATGTCTATAAACAATGAAGCAAGAGATTTAGCACAAAGTATATCACAATTGGGTTCACATAGTGCTTTAGAAGAAATGCGTCATTTAAAAGGTGAGGCATTAGTTAAACGTTATTTAGAATTTTTAGCTAATTGCACCCTTGAAACAGTACATAGTTATCAAGTGCATTTAATGCAGTTTTTTGAAGTAATTGGTACAGATGATATAGGCAAAGTTGATGGTGAAGCAGTTGCGGATTATATTTTTCATCTCAAGCAAGAAAATTACGCTCAAGATTCGATTAAATTAAAAATCGGACGCGTGATGGGTTTTTTGCGTTTTTGTAATGATTTAAATATGCTAAATTTCCCATTGGGCTTGTTATCTCATTTAATTAAAGCACCTAGAGTTCATACAAAAGAGTTAAGCAGTAAAGATATCTTTGATTTGGGTGATATAGAAAAGTTGGCAATGTATTTTAATACACGCATTTCTCAAGCTACTGTAGAAAACAATTTAAAAGCCATGCGTTTGGCATGGAGAGATAGGTTGATTTTTACGATAGGTCTTAATACTGGCATTCGAGTTAGTGAGATATCTAATATCCAAATTAAGGATATGATTCAATATAATGGAAAATGGTATATTAAGATTATTGGTAAGGGCTCTAAACATTTTGATGTTCCTTTATTAGGTAGAGATTTAACAGAGGTTATTAAACCATATTTACAAATTACAAAACGCACGATGGGTGATAGAGATAGTTATTTATTAATGAGTGATAGATCTAAAGGTTTAAAACCTCTTAATCGTACAGCTATTTTTAAAGTAATTAAAAAGGTATGTTTAGAAGCAGAGATATATAAAAATTTATCACCCCATTCTTTGCGTCATACCTTTGCTACAAATTTAGCCTTGCAGGGTGCCGATATTCATACGGTTAAAGAAGCTTTACATCATGAAAGTATCACTACTTCAGAGCGATATATTCATATGGCTCAGCAGTTAAAGGATAAAATCCGTAATTATATACCAGGTGTGGTATTAAATGCGCAAAAGGGTGGGGAAGTTTATATTAATTATCATGCAGGTTATAATTTATAAATATGTCTGAACCAATGTTTTTATCCCGTGATAAGCATCCAATATCTCGTAAAGATATTGATAAGGGTGTATTACATATTTTATATACATTAAAAGATTCACGTTTTAGAGCCACTTTGGTTGGCGGATGTATTAGGGATATGTTATGCGGTTTAAAGCCAAAAGATTTTGATATAGCTACTGATGCGCCTCCAGAGAAAATCAGACGGTTATTTAGGCGTTGTTATATTATAGGTCGTCGTTTTAGGTTGGCGCATGTATATACCTCTAAAAATGACTTTGTTGAAGTGGCTACATATCGAGGCCCTGTTGATCAGGACGCAAAAGAAAATCAAATGCATCCCCAAGCTAATAATACTTATGGTAGTATTTCTGAAGATGCCCTGCGCAGGGATTTTACTATCAATGCGTTATATTATGATATCAATGGCTTTAGTATTATTGATTATGTTGGTGGCTTAGATGATATTAAAAATAAAATTGTGAGGATGATAGGTGATCCGTATCAGCGAATTTTAGAAGATCCAGTGCGTATAATACGCGCTGTAAAATATGCTGCTAAATTAGATTTTAATATCGAACCAGTTTTATTGACACAGTGTCAAAATTTAATTCCAGAGCTTATTAAAACTAATACTGTTAGACGTTTAGAAGAATTGTATAAAATATTAAATAGTGGCTATAGTGCGCCAGTTTTTAAGTTATTACATAAAATAGACGCTATTAACGCCATTGCCCCACAGTGTGATAAGAATATAGATTTATTAATAACTAGATTGCGTTTACTAGATGAGTCGATTGCCAATGGTAATAAATTTTCTAGGGGTGTTTTAATTGGCTTATTATATTATCAACGCATTTTAGGTGCTTTGCATACTAAGCAGGCACAATTAGGTAAACGTATAGATGCTACATCTTTTTATTATGATGAGTTTACACCTATTGCTATTAGTATTAGTTTACCTAAAGTCGATCGTGAGATTATGCGTAGTGTTTTAATGCAACAAGATATTTTTAAAAACCCTTATGAGCGCTCGTTTAATAAAAAGCGTTTTGTACAATCTCGCAATTTTAAAGACGCATTTGATTTATTTAAAATTTTAAATAACGCAGATGAAAACTCAGAAATATTTGAGTTTTGGTATGATTTAATCGATAAAATACCACCCTTGCCAGATAAGCCAAAAACCAAAAAAAAGGCCAATCGCTATAAGCGTAAACGTCGCAAGCCACCTGTTAAATAACAGGTGCAATAAGGCTAGATTGCCTTAGCGATTAATTTAGTTATGTATATGTGTTACTGTAAAATGAGTAATATTTTTGCCAATTATTTTAACCTGTTCACCACGATTGATAAAGCAACCTTCAGTAACTACATCAATGGTTTTATCATTGATAATTATTTTGCCACTGGGTCTTAAATCGGTGGAGGCTATACCAATTTGATTTATTAAGTCGTCTTGACTGTTGGAGCAGGTGATGCTTTTGTCTAATGTAGTTTTTAAAGCTATAGCGTTAAAAACTGGTACATCTGGCAAATAATAGGCCAATATTAAAAATATAACTATTGAGGTTGCAAATGAGCCAGATAAAATTTGCATTTGGGTAAATACAAAATCAGTTTGCAATGGCGTATCAGGGATAATTATTCCACCGGTGAAGGATAAAACTAAACCCATTAAAAATAATCCAAAGCCAATCAAACCAAATAGCATAGTGCCAGGAATAATAAATAATTCTATTACGATAAGTACAATGCCTGTAAAAACCATAATAATATAAGGTATATCAGCTAAGCCAGATAAATAGCGTGCACCTAATAAAATACTAAAACAGGCGATAGATGTTAAACCAGGCATTCCAAAGCCAGGCATTTTAAATTCTGTCCACATGGCGACAAGCGCAATAATTAATATGATTGAACTAACTCCACTAGAGGTTAAATACATGGTTAAATTTTCTGACCAATTTGGTTTAATAGAGGGAAGTTCTTGAAGGTTATAATATTGTTTAAGTTCACTTATATCTTTTATATTAGCTTTAGAAAATCCCATTTCCAAGGCTTCACTGTTGTCTATGGTTAATAATTTGCCTTTAGCTATGATGGTCTTTTTTTGAGTATAACGATTTTTTTTGATTTTTGATAAATCTTGATATTGCTGTTTGCTTAGGTAAGTGGTTTTGCCATTTAATTTAAATTTATAAACTTCTATGCTCTGATCGACAAAAGCTTCAGCTAATGGTTGCGAATAACCATTGCGTCTGGCAAATGATCTAAATTGAGAGCGTAAAACGGTTTCTATTTTTTCGCCAGCTGGGGTTGGTGCGCCATTGTTGCCTCCTACGATTGGTTGGCAATCACCTATTTGTGCTCCGTGTGTCATTATTATTTCATTGCAACTCATACTAATTAAAGCCCCCGCAGAGATGGCTCTAGTATTGACCCATGCAATGGTTTTAATCTTTGGATTTGTATTAATTGTATCGCAAATTTTTAATGCACTATCTACTCTGCCACCAAAAGTATTTAGTTTGTATATAATAATATTTACACCGTTTTTGATTGCTTTTTGGGTGGCATTTTCAATGTGCATAGCAAGACTGGGGCTTATTTCTCCGTCTATATTGATAAGCACAGCTTTAGTTTTGGTTGATTCTTGAGCTTGTATATGCAAGCAAGAGATAAATAATGTAACAAAAATAGTTATATATTTCATTGATTGTTTGATTGTGCGTATGCATCAACCACCTTTTTATTAATCATTGAGGCTTGATATCCAGCCCCAAATCCATTGTCAATATTTACCACCGATATACCGGCAGCACAAGAATTTAACATGCTTAAAAGGGGTGCTAATCCGTTAAAAGATGCTCCATACCCAACTGAGGTTGGCACAGCAATAACAGGAGTATCTATTAAACCTCCGATTACAGAAGGTAATGCTCCGTCCATACCAGCAACGACAACCACGGCATTTGCTTGCTTAATTTGATTTATTTTTGCCAAAATTCTATGCAGTCCTGCCACACCACAATCACTTATGCGGATTACTTTGCTACCTGTTACCTCTGCGGTAACGGCGGCTTCTTCAAAGACAGGCCTGTCGCTTGCACCAGCTGATATTATGGCTATTAATCCAGATTGCTGAATGGGTTGATTATGTATTATTATTGTGCGTGCTATTGGGTTGTGTTGTGCGTTTGGATATATAGCTAATATTTTATCTGCTGTTTTGGATGATACTCTTGTGCCAAAAAATATTTTATTTTGGTCAGTAAAGTGTTTGACTATAGTCAAAATATCTTCGGTAGTTTTTTCGGCACAGTATATAGTTTCAGGCGCAAGGCATCTTTTTTGGCGGTGTGCATCAATGCAAATATGCTCTAAATCTTGATAATAATCATTTAAATGGTTTTGGTTCATATTAAAAGAATCCTGAAAAATCTACATTGGGTAATGGCAGGTCGCCTTTGATTTTAATAGGATAGATTTGATTTTTTTTGACTGTGGGATCTAATTTGTTAAATCCTGTTAATCCTATATTTAAATTAAGATAGTTTGGTGCTTTAAAATATCCATTTAAATATGTATCAAATGATGATGGGCTATTGATTTGAATATCTTTTAATTGATATTGGTTGTTTTTAAATATTAATTTGCCAGAGTTAATATTAAAATCATATTGATTGGGTATGGTTTGGATAATATTTGCTATTTGGTGTTGGTTGTGATTATTAGCTTGTGTACTGATGGGAAATTGCAATCCTATCTTTATAAATTTAAACCATTGTGCATTTATATGTCCGTTGCGTAAACGTGGCTCGGCATTAAAACTTAGATGATGCATAATAGGATTGTATTGCCAACCTTTGGTTTGTAAATCATTAATGGCAACATTTAATTGTCCTGACACACCCGCTAATGATGAAAATTTTGATTGAATCATTTGTGTGATGTCTAAATTACTAATATTGCCATTGGCTGACCATACAGGATTGGTGTTATTTATATTGCCAGATAAACTACCTGTTGCTATGCCATGAAATATAGATGCGTGGTTAAGATTTATACTTAGCAGACCATTATCTAAAAAACTTTCCAACTGTATATTTTTGATGGGTGCAATCGGTGTTTGTAAAATATCAAGCGATGCTTTGTTGTTAAGTGTAATCTTGTTATGATTTGCCTTAGTTATTTGTATAGTTCCATTAGTATTAAAGTTTTTAAATGAGTATCCATTAGGTAAAAGTTCTGGAAAGTTTAGTTTTAGCATATCATCATTTTGAATTGTGATACTGTAATCAAAACTGTGTTGATTATGATTTGAAATACCAGACAATACTATCTTGCCAATGGGCGTAAATATGGTGGTATCTTGAATACTAATCAAGTTGTTTTGTAGTGCAATTTTAATATTAAATTCTATTTTGCAAGCGCTTAAATTGACTGGGTGTAAACCTAATGCTAATGGCGTTGCTTGTAGATTTGCCGTTGTATAACCTGTAAAAAATAGTTTTTTAGTGTTGCCATTTATTTGACAATTTAAATTAATATTTTTTAAGTTAATTTTATATTGATTTAAATAAATCTTAAAATTTGCGTGTTTAAAGTTTATGTTTTCTATTTTTAGTTTACCTTGTAAAAGCGATGGCGTGTCAACTTGCGCCAATATTTTTTTGGCATCAAAAACATTTTTTTTATGCCTTAAGTGCATATTGCTGATTTGAATATCAGATTTATTTAAGCCTGTACTAATTTGTAAGTGTTTTAATTTACAGTCCCCTTGTATATATGTGCTTAATACTTGTTCTAGTTTAGCTTTTGTTGATTTGCTAGAAAGATAATTAGATATTATATTTGGCAGAATAACAGTGCTTGTTATTAAAAAAATTATCAGTCCAACCGTGCCAAAGATAATAGCTTTATTGTAAGTTTTAGATATTTGCATAATTAATTAAAATGTCCTTAAATAGAAATTACATTGTAATGCCTTTGTTAATGGATGCAATTGTACCTATCTTCTTTTGCAAATAGAAAATGTTAAATAAATAATAGAAAAAGATATTTATTAATCAATTATAGGTATTAAATTGTAATTAAGCTTAAATCTAATCATAAGCTTATATTATTTGTTAAAGTTAAATATAGTAATAACAACAAAATAAAGGTGAAATTCTATGAAGGCGTATTTTAAAATAATTTGCATAATATTGGTAATCACTGGTACAGCTTATGCCAATCAAAATTGGCCAATGTATCGTGGTGATAATCAGCGTAGTGGCATAGTAGATGCCAAGCTAACATTGCCATTGCAAACGTCATGGGTGCATAAGCCTTTAAATGAGCCTAATCCATCTTGGCCAAAACCAGCTAAGCAAGATTTTTGGCATCGTGTTGCTAAATTAAGTCCAACAACTATTTATGATAGGGCATTTCATCCAATTATTTTTAACGGTATGGTTGCTTATTCATCATCTGCGGATGATACCGTTTATTGTTTGGATGCAAAAACAGGCAAAAACATTTGGCATTTTAGCACTAACGGTCCTGTTAGACTGGCACCTGCATATAAAGAAGGCAGGTTGTATGTTGGTTCTGATGATGGATATTTGTATTGTCTTAATAGCAATAATGGTGAGTTGATTTGGAAATTTTGGGCTGGCGATGACAAACAACGTTTGTTTTTGGGTAATTCGCGTTTGATTTCTCGTCAACCTGTGCGTACAGGAGTTGTTTTTAAGGATGGCTTTGTTTATGTAATAGCAGGCTTATTTGCTAAAGAATCTATTTGTTTATCTGCTGTTAATATGCAAACAGGTAAAGCTAAATATAAAACAAAAGTAGATGTGCCAGCTCAAGGATATATCACTTTATTTAAAAATAAATTAAGTTTTCCTGTGGGGCGTACTGCACAGGCTGTATATAATATAGAGACAGGCAAAAAACTTTTTAGCTTTGCGCCAGGCTCAAATGCGGCTGTATATGACAATTTGTTTTTTTCTGGTGTTGATGAAAGGGGCTTTGGAACATTGTTTTTAGTCGATGATGGCAAAAAAACAGTTGTGGCTAAGCTTCAGGCACATCAAATAACAGTTATTAAAGATATTTTATATGTTTTTACTAACAACACCATAACTGCCTATAAAAGAAATGATTTTGTAAATTCGTCAGTTAAATATAGTCAATTAGCTTTGGTTAAGCATAACCAGCGAGACGCCAAATGGAAAGCTGCCGCAAAAGCTGCTTTAAAAATAAAGCAAAATAGCAAGTTATGGAGCGCACCTGTACGCGAAAACATCTCAGTTATTACTACGGCAGATTATTTTATTTTGGGATGTAAAAATAAAGTTGTGGCAGTGTCAAAAACAGCAGGAAAAATTTTATGGCAGGCAAAAACAGAAGGAAAAATTTATGGCTTGGCAGTTGTAGATAATTGTTTGGTTGCCGCTAGTGATAATGGTAACATTTATTGTTTTAATAATGTTAATAAGAAAACGCCTACAAATATTATTACAACTTCTAAAAAAACACCAGAGGCTACATATCAGCGTAATTATGATGACAGTTTGTCTAATGCTTGGATATTTTCAAAGTCCAGCATTGATAAAGGATTTGTAAAGGATCAAAAAGGCATTAGGGATGTGGCTGTTCCAGTGGCGCAAATAGTAACGGATAAAAAAAATAGTTACCTTAAATTGTCAGGTAAATCTTGTGTGTCAGTAGGTGATGAAACTAATATCAATCTTTTACCTAAAAAAGCATTTACATTGGAAGCAATAGTTTTAATTAGTAAACCATTAAAATGGGGCGGTATTATTGGTGCATTTCAAGATAATGGCAACGATGAACATGGTTGGGTGTTAGGTTTTTTAAATCAACGCTTTATGTTTGGGCTTAAATGCAAAGATTCAAAACAATTAACTTATTTAAAATCTGCTCAAAATTTTAAGCTTCATACTTGGTATCATGTGGTTGCTACTTATGATGGCACAGATATGGTGCTTTATATAAATGGTAAAAAATCGGCCTCGTCTAAAGCCCAACGGGGTGAGATAGATTACAGTAAAAACTTTTTTTATGATATCGGCAGTTATCACGATGATAATGAATTTTATAAAATGTCAGGACGTTTGTTAGAGGTTGCTGTATATTCTAGTGCATTGACAGCTACACAGGTTGCGGAAATGTCAGATTTTCTTAAACCTTGGATGCCTGTTGTAAAATTAGCATCTAAGAACTCAAAAGGTAATGTGATATCTAAAGATTTGTATGGCGAACCCAGTGTCTTATTTGATTATCGTGGTATTTGCACAATATCTTTTACAGAAAAAATGACATTAGATACAAAGGTGGCTTATGGCACAGATCGTAATCAGCTAGAAAAAACACTATCGCCAAAAAATGCTCAGGTGGTGATTAGTGATTTGCAACCCAACACTAAATATTATTTTACAATAGTACCCGCTAACGGGAAAAAAACAAAAATATATGAAATGCATACCCCAATAAATCCTTTTAAAACCAAACAAATACAAAGTAGTGTTGCTAAAGTTGCAGAACAAATATTAAAAGCAGGTAATGTTACAAAAGGGTATTGTTATATTTTAGATTTTGATAATGGTGATTTAGCTTTAGCTTTGGCATCTAAAAGCAATTTGCAAATAATTGGCATTGCTACCGATACTAAAAAAGCAGCTTTAGTTAGAGAAAAATTTAGAAAAACGGGTTTACTAGGTACGCGTATTACGGTTTTAAATCTAAAAGATTTAAAAAAATTGCCAGCTCGTACGGCTAATATTATTACATCAGAGTTATCATATAAAACTAATACATTGCCAGATTATGATGATAAATTAATTAAAAGACTTTTACGTCCTAATGGTGGTACTTCTGTTTTTATTACCAGCCAAAATAGTATGGTGTATAAGCGTCCGGCGTTAGAAGGTGCTGGTAGTTGGACACATATCTATGCAGATAGAGGTGCAAGTGCCAATAGTCAAGATTCTTTAATTACATCAGATATGGAGATTCAATGGTTTGGCCGTCCAGGACCAAGGCGTATGGCAGATAGGCATCATAGGCAAATGCCACCTTTATATAGCAATGGCAATTTATTTATTTTAGGCAATAATTATTTATATGGTGTAGATGCTTATAATGGCACAATTTTATGGGAACGAGGCATACCTAAATCAAGACGATTAGGTGTGATGTATGATACTGGTATTATGGCGGCATCGGCAGATAAATTATATATTGGTTCGGGTGATAAATGCTTGGCTTTAGATGGACGCAGTGGAATAGTAGAAAAAAGTTTTGCCATCTCTTATAAAGATAGTGAAGTTGGTTATATTGCTATTGATAATGATAATTTAATTCTTTCAGCTCAACCTACAAACGCTTCATGGAATAAACTTTATCGCAATAATGCATTAATGGAAGGTGATTTTAGGCCTATTGCTTGTAGCAGAGCTTTGTTGTCGTATTCAGTTGCTTCGCAACAAATCAAATGGAAATATAAAAATGGTATTATTTTTAACCCAGCCATTGTGCAAAGCGATGATGCCATTTATTTTTTAGAATCTCGTAATCCAAACTTGATGAATAAGCCAGACGGTCGTTTTGGTATAAAAGATTTATTGGCAGATGGTTATGGTTTTTTAGTTGCCTTAGATTTAAAGACGGGCAAAAAATGTTGGCAACAAAAAGTAGATTTACCTTTTACTAATATTGTCTTTTTAAATTATAGTCATAATGTTGTTGTGGCTAGCGGTAGTTACAATATGGATAAGCACGTAAAATATCAAGTGTCTGGATACGATGCTAAAGATGGTAGTTTAAAATGGCAACATGATGCGTCTTTAAAAGGTATCAAAATTAATGGAGCTCATGGTGAGCAATGGCAACATCCATTTATATTAAATGGCGCAGTGATATTACAAGCTCACGTTATTGATTTAGCTACTGGCAAAATCAAAAGAGGAGTAAGAGCAATGGCGCGCAATGGCGGTGGATGTGGTACTATGTCATGTAGTGCTAATTTTACTTTTCAGCGCTACCGTTATCCAACCCAAAAAAATCTAAAAACAGGTGTATTGTCAAAATTGACCACAGAAATTAAACCGGGATGCTGGATTAATATGATTCCTGCTGGTGGGATGGTTTTAATTCCAGAAGCTAGTTCTGGATGTACCTGTGCCTATGCTATACAAGCTTCAATGGCTTTGGCGCCTAAAGAAGAATAAAATTAATTAGTTATGATTTAGGGTTTTTATGGTACTGATCACGGTAATGTTTAGGTGATTGACCGATAATAGTTTTAAACGCTCGGCTAAATGCGTATATATTTTCATAGCCACATTCTTGGGCAATCGTACTGATGCGCATATCAGTAGTGCCTAATAATTTACATGCTTTATGACTTTTAACTTCGCGGATATATCGGCCTAGGCTCATGCCAAAACTTGTTTTAAAAATAAAACTCAAATGCGATACAGAACAACATAGACTTTCAGCAAGCTCTGCAATCTGTAAATTTTTATGTATTTGATTATGAATTAATGGCAAAACAGATTCTAGTAATGAAGAAGGTATAGGTTGGTTATTGGCACAAATAGGGTCTTCATCGATTTTTTGCAATAAATAATGATTTAATAATTCAGCAGCTTGCAAATTTATAGCTCGTAGATTACTTATAGAGTTATCTTCATCTTGATATAGTTCTAGCATTTGTTGTGTGTGTTTTATGGCTTTTGAATCGATATTGGTGGTATGAAAACGCAAGTGGTTTAATTCTTCTGATGAATAATGATCAGGTAATGCAAATGTAGTAAATAACCAAGTAGGATTTGGTGGTACATCAATATAATAATGTTGTTGAAATGGAAAAATCAAATAAGCATGCATCGGTTCAAAGGGTATTAGTTTGCCATCGACACATAAAGTACCGGTTGTTTTAAAGTTTTGTATTAATACAAAACGGTTGTGTTGATCAGGTGTAGTATTTGCAAATAATTTAGGTGCGCAAAAACAAATTATGTTTTTTGGAATGACAATTTCCGGTATAGCTAACCCTCTAAAAAATTGTGGGGGATTAGGTAGATTTCTGATTTGTTGGCACACATCCATAGATTGTATTATATAGGGTTTTCATAGAAAATGTTAAAAAAATAATTAGAAATACCATTTATTAATAATGAATTACTATTAAATTATGAACAATAAAATAATTTAAAGTATATTATATAAAGGTTAGTAAAATGGATAAATTCATTATTAAAACACCGCACTCAGCTAGTAACATTATTGATTTTGCTGCGATAGAATTACAAAAATATCTTTGTAAGGCTAATTTAGATTTATATTTTAATAACTCAGATTTTCAGCTGATATATCATTTGAAACTTGATAATAATTTAGATTCAGATGGGTTTTCTATAGCTGTAGATGATAATAATATATATTTGATAGGTTTAAATGAACGATCAGTTTTATTTGCTGTTTACACTTATTTAGAAAAATATATTGGCTTTAGCTGGCCACATGTTGGTGAAGATGTTTATTCTAATAAGTCTATTGTATATCCATCTACTGCTAAAGAAGATTTTAAACCAGATTTTTTTGATCGTGGTTTTAATTTAGAAACAGGTTTTACAGATGATGATATGTTATCCTTTGTTGATTGGATAGCTAAAAATCGAATGAATACTGTTGCTATACCGTTTCATTGTTGGGATAAATTTAAAGATATAGTATCTCAACAAATTATAAAACGTGGTATTAAATTAGTATTAAGTGGTCATTCTTATTTTAAATTTTTACCTAAAGAAAAATATTATGCCGATAACCCTCAATGGTATGCTCTTATTGATGGCAAACGCAAAGAGACGGGTCAATTATGTTTTGCTAATAAGCAGGCTATTGATACCTTATATAAAAATGTTTTAGACTATTTAAATCAGCAACCGACAGTATCAAGGTTGTCTATATGGCCAGCTGACAATAAACAATTATGCGAATGCGAACAATGTTCTCAATTTAGTTTCTTAGAAAATTATTGTCGGTTTACCAGTAATTTAAAAAGTTTTTTGGCAGACAAAGGTTATGTTATTGAAGTTGACCATTTAGCATATAATGCAGCGTTATCAGAGACTATGTTGCATGCACCAGATAATGCCGATGCCCATGAAAATATTGATACACAACTTGCGTTTTGGGGTCGCAATTATAAATTTCCTTTGGCAGAATCACCAATTTTAACCGATCAAAAATCAAAGGATACTATCGTTAATTGGTCAAAATTAAGACAGGCAAAATCACAGTCCTTATATATTTTAGAATATTATACTGATTACTGGATGTTAAGCCCGTTATTTCCACCGCTAACTAATGTGATTGCAAAGGATATGAGTTTTTATAAAAGTATTGGCGTACAAGGTATGTATTCATTATGCGTAGGGTGTTCATTTGGTTTTTTTAAAGGCAAGGGATATCCTTGGCAATGGCGTCAAGGTTTAAATATGTACGTGTTTGCCAAGGCATGTTGGGACAGTAATTTAGACGTTGATGCAGTATCGGATGCATATTTCACAGATTATTATGGAGAATATGCTCAGGAGGCAACTAAAATATTTAAAATTTTAGAGCAAAATTTACCATCTTTAACATCTTGTAATATACCATTATTTAGATTGCGATTTGTTGATATTTGGCAACGTGATGAAACGCCAGAAGAAGGTGGCGTGATGTTTGACCCGCAAGACTGGCACCCAGAGCAATGTCAAAGTAATGCCGAAAAAACTAGGGCACTTTTATGCAAAGAAGTTACACAAAATTTTATCAAATGTACCCCAAAAAGTTTTGGTGATAAAAAGTCAATTTACTATGACAGGTATATGCACGCGTATAAATATTATGACTATTGTAAAAATAAATTAATTGCATTAAA
The DNA here is from genome assembly GCA_027063065.1 of Planctomycetota bacterium. GTDB lineage: Bacteria > Planctomycetota > JAMOSO01 > JAMOSO01 > JAMOSO01 > JAMOSO01. Next base: position 36,750 of record JAMOSO010000007.1, read on the forward strand.
TGCTCAATTAGAAGCTCAACAAGCCATACAGAATGGCGATAAAAAATATGCTATTAAATGTTTACAGCAAGCATTGTCATTGCAACATAAATTGTATAATCAAAATATTGATAATTGTAATAAATGGTTAAAAATATTAACTGAATAATTAATATTTTGATGGTATAGATAGCCGTGGTTATAAAGTCGTGGGTGATTTTTTTAGCTCAAAAAGTTTATATCGTTGCTATCCAAAAGATGTATGCGGTTACATGTTTTAAAATCACTTATATATGATAGTTATCTTAATGCATACGAATCTATAAATGAAGCAAAACAGCGGATAGGTAACTATTGTAATAATTACAATAGTTTTAGACCTCATGTAGCTATGAGTGGAAATACGCCAGAGGAGGTTTATTATAAAAAGGAGTTGAAACAAGTGGAATAAAATTTCACACTAGAAAATCAGTGGGAGACTGCTACGCAATCGTTAATTAACTTTTTAAAATTTAATGGTTTTTTTCTTATTTACCACTGAATCTGTCTGTTGATTGGGGACCGCTTTACCAGAAGAACTCAGTGGATTAAAATTTAAATTTCCTTGCCATTTTATTTGCATTTGTTTATTGGTTTGGCAATAAAAGAGCATGGGGTTGTTAACGTTTGGTTTGGTGGAAAAATTATGTACAGTAAAATTAATATTATTTAAAATGCGTTTAAAATTAAAACTTTATCAATGAAGTATAACTTACTTTTTGTGATAGAAATATTTTTTATGTCTAAAGGTGATAAATGCAAAGGTTTATTGTTGGGCTTAGTTTTAGTTGGGTGCTGTAATATAGTTAAAAGATTTATAGAATGCTCATGGTTAATTGTTATGTTGATATTTGTTTCTCGACTTTTAAACTCATCTAAAACAATGCGCCATGTAGTTAAACTTTTTATCGCTTAAAAATCTTTGCATTATACTCGCAAAATTAGTCTAATTATATCCGCAAAAAATCACATTTTTTTATGGAAACCCAATGGATAATATAAATATCATATCAGATAGTTTAGGCTATAGACACAATAGCGTAAAGGCTGTTTTGGATTTATTAGCAGATGGATCTACTGTGCCATTTATCGCTAGATATAGAAAAGAACAAACAGGCAGTTTAGATGAGGTGGCGATTGCCAAAATACGTGATACTCATACACAAATTTTAGAATTGTCAAAAAGACGTAACGTTATTATTGCATCATTGTCTGAGAGAGATTTATATAAATCTAATTTAAAAAATAGTATTAATAATGCTAGTAGTTTAAAAGAACTAGAAGATTTATATTTACCATACCGCCTTAAAAGACGAACGCGTGCTACTATAGCTAAAGAAAATGGTTTGCAACCATTGGCAGATAGTATTTTTAACAGTGCTGATATCTCATTGTTAAAAAATGCTGATGAACAATCCATACTAGGTGCTCGGGATATTATTGCAGAAAAGATTAGTGAAAACACACAGTTGCGCAAAAAATTACGTGAATTGTATGCCACGCAGGCAATATTGGTTAGCAAGGTTGTAAAAAAGAAAACAGAATGTGCTATAAAATATAAAGATTATTTTGAGTGGTCAGAAAATGCAAGTAAAGTGCCTTCACATAGATTCTTAGCAATATTGCGTGGAGAAAGTGAAGGTTTTTTAAAAGTTCAAATACGCCCTGCGCAGATAGATGCGTTAAGGTTAATGCAACATTATATTATTAAGTCTAAACATAAAAATCATCCCCTTATCTATAGTCAAATTAAGCAGAGTATTGAAGATGCGTATAAGCGTTTATTAGCACCGTCAATGGAGACAGAGTTGCGATCTGTTTTAAAAGAAAATGCCGATGAAGATGCTATTAAAGTATTTACGGATAATCTGAGGGAATTACTTATGGCACCGCCGTTAGGGCAAAAGGCAATCTTAGCTATAGATCCAGGCTTTAGGACAGGTTGCAAAGTAGTTTGTTTAAATCCACAAGGTAAATTGCTTTATAATACAGTGATTTATCCGCAGGCACCTAAATCAGTAAAAAACTCTGAGCAAATATTGGTTGATTTGGTTGATAAGTATATGATTGAAGCCATAGCAATAGGCAATGGCACGGCGAGCCGTGAGACGGAATCATTTGTGCGTCAATGTAATTTTAAGCGTAAGCCAATTATTGTACAAGTTAATGAAAGTGGAGCGTCTATTTATTCTGCTTCGGATATTGCTCGTGCAGAATTTCCAAATGACGATATTACTGTGCGTGGGGCAGTTTCGATTGGACGTAGGTTGGCCGATCCGTTGGCAGAGTTGGTTAAGTTAGATCCAAAATCTATAGGTGTAGGTCAGTATCAGCATGATGTCGATCAGCATAAACTAAAAAAAGGTTTGGATGATACGGTTGTGTCGTGTGTTAATGCAATAGGGGTAGAACTAAACACAGCCAGTGCTTATTTGTTGTCTTATGTTTCTGGTTTAGGTATGCAACTAGCACAAAATATTGTTGATTACCGCAATGAAAATGGAGCGTTTACATCTAAGGCGCAATTAAAAAAGGTTAAGCGTCTAGGGCCAAAAGCATTTGAGCAATCAGCAGGTTTTTTGCGTATTCATAATGCTAAAAATCCTTTGGATAGTTCTGGTGTTCATCCAGAACGTTATCCTTTAATAGAGCAAATATGTAAAGATTATCAGACTAATATTGCAGATTTAATGCAAGATGCTACATTAAGATCTTCTATTAATTTATCAAAATATATAACTAATGATGTTGGTTTGCCTACATTAAAAGATATTATTGTGGAATTATCCAAGCCAGGTAGAGACCCTCGTCAAAAATTTGAGTTGTTTTCTTTTGCTACAGATATTAATACAGTTGATGATCTTAAAAAGGGGATGCGTTTGCCTGGTATTGTTACTAATGTCACTAATTTTGGTGCGTTTGTGGATGTGGGGGTGCATCAGGATGGTTTAGTGCATATATCTCAATTGGCTGATAAATTTGTTAAAGATCCATCTGCTATCGTTAAAGTAGGTCAAAAAGTTAAGGTATGGGTATGTGATATTGATAAAAAACGCGCTCGTATAGCCTTATCGTTGCGTAGTGAGTATCAATGTGATTAATTTTTTGGATTAATTTTGATTATTTTTTCTGGTGGGATTTTAACCATGAAGGTTGTCTCTGGCAAAGTGGTATTGTCTGTCTCTAGTAGGCTTAAATGTCCGCCAATTTCGCACATCATATTAAATGCATTGTGTAATCCAAACCCATAGTGTTTGTTTTTGGTTGTAAAACCGTATTGAAATATACTATCTTTGTTTTTGGCTGGGATAGCTACGCCTTTATTTGATATTGTAATTTTAATGCCTTGTGTTTCATTGCCACTTAATTTAACCTCTATATTTTGGTTGGGGTTTTCTTCTAATGATTCAATAGCATTATTTAATAGTTCAATAAAGACATGGGCTAATTTTGATTTGTTTAATTTGATATTTATGTTTGCGTTTATTTCATTGATCAACGAGATGTTATTTATTAATGCGTTTTGTTTAAACAATAAAAGTTCTGTTATCATATTTGTTAGGTTAAATTTTAAGTCAAACTCTGGGTAGCGGGTTAATTTTTTTTGTGATGTAATAGTTTGCGATATTAAGTCTAAACAATGTTTTAATTCGTTTTGCTGTATATTTATATCGCCATGTAGCTTTAAGATGCCTTTGTAAAAAGATGTTCCAAGTATCGATAGGTGTCTAGATTTGTGTTCTATATCAAGATTAGGATTGTTTTTAATTTGATTAAATTCTTGATTTAGGCGTTCAAATGCTTTTAGTTCGTCATTTAAATTGCTAGATAAATTGTCGTAGGCAGTGTTGGCAAGTACTAGACTGTTGCCAAATAGGTGCACAATATTGGTGGCTATTTCTGACTTGCCAGATTCATTGGCTTGTTGTAATAGTTCGGCTTTTACTTTTGCTAGCTCATTGGTGCGGTTGGCAACTTCTTTGCGTAGTTGCTGTTTTACTTCTTCTTGAAATTTAACATATTCACTTACGTCATTGATTATTATTACTGCTCCTTGGCTGATAGGGTAAAAGGTAATATTTACTTGTCGTGTTGTATTGTTGTTTTCTAGTTGTAGTGTGATATTTTCTTTTGTGGTTATACATTTGCATCCGATTGTTTTTTCTATTTCTTTTTTAAAAGGGTTTAATACATTTATGTATTCAAATAATGGGCGACCAGCGATACGGCGAATATCTAAATTGATAATTTTGCTTGCTGCTCTATTGGCAGTGGTAATAATTAATTTATGATCAATGACAAATATAATAGCGGGCATTGAATCTATTATGTCTGTCAAATTATTGCGGGATTTAATTACGTTATCTCTCTGGGTTTGGATATGTCTAAATGCTTTTTCAATAGCATTGCCAATAACATTAAAGTCTTTTACTACAGTTTTTGTAAATGGTTTTATATTTGTGTAGGCTGTTTCGGAGTTTCTAATATATGTTAAAAGCTTAGATAGAGGTTTGTTTATAAAGAACGAAAAAAATAATAAGATAATTAAAATAATAATTATGTAAGCGACTGTTAATATTGGAAATTTATATTTGAATGTAGTAGGGGCTTTTTTAAGTGGGCTAGCTAATATTATATTTAACTTATTTTGTGTTTTGTTGTTATGTAATGGGTATGATTTACAATATATGGTATTTGCTTTAGTGTGTTGTTCTATCAAATTGTATGGTGTATCTGTAAAGCGTAGTCCAATTTGTGATTTGGCGATATGTTTTGTAAATTCTTGGTAAAAACCTACTATGGGTTTATTGTTATAGGTTATTAAAAAATCTTTATTATTTAGAATTTGAATAATTTTTGAATATATATTTAAGTTGTTGTTAATAATGGTTGCGCCTGTAATGGTTGCAATGACTTCGCCATCTTGACTTAAGATTTCTTTGGAGCTTACTTGATAAAGCTTGATTTGTTTTTGATCATCGACAAATGAATATATAGAAGCATCGTCGTTATTGACGTTTTGTACGATTGAATTTAAAGTTTTTTTGCTGTACATACCCAAGCTTAGATTTAGCCAAACTTTGTTATTTTTTGTGATAAATAATATTTCACTCTGTTCAATTTCAGAAAACAATATAATGCTATCTGCTTCGTTTAAGGTGGGTTGTTTTTGATTTGATTTTATAAGTTGAGAAAATCTTTTATTATTAGCTAAGTTAGATATGAAATTTTCGAGTTGCTTCCAATTTAAGTTAAGGCTGTACTCAATTGAAAGTTTGTTGTGATCAAATTGTGAGTTGACTTCATTTTTTAATATTTTTTGTGAATAATCATTGATTTCTAGGTATAGTCCACCTAGCCCGATGGCGGATATTAGTGTTATAAGTAAGATACTTAAATTAATTACTTTCCATTTGTTATTTGTTTTATCGTTTGGCATTAGAGTATCGAAAAGCATATTCTTTAATTTTTTTCAGTTCTGCTTTAGTGGTGTTTTGGTCGATAATTTTCATGGAACCAGAATATATAATAGGCTTAGGTAATTTTTGGGCTTCTATATTTAGTTTAATTGCTTCGGCCATCGCAACACCATTGTCATCGTTAAGGCGCATTACTGTAAAAGCCATATCTTTTTTTGCTATTGATTTAAGCTCGTCGCTGCCTCCGCCCCAACCATTAACTATGGGTGGGTTTGATATGTCGCTGTCTTTAATTGCCGATATTGCGCCTAGTGCAATGTCGGTGCTACAGGCGTATATAAAATCTAGCGAGTGTTGTTTTTTTAGTATTTTTGCTGTTGCTGTTTTAGCTGTTTGAAAATCAGCTTTAGTATAAAACGCATTGGTTAGTGTGAATTTAGACTTTTTAAATAAGTTTGTAAAATACAGGCCTCTTTGTCTGTTTATGGGAGAGTTTCTTAAGAAATATAAAATACCAAAATTTATTTTTTCTTTTTTGGCAAAGATTTTTTTATATTTATCGGCTAGCATTTTAGTGCCTTTGCGGTGAGAAAATCCAACATACATAAATGGTGGTGTGTTGCGCCATTTTTCTAGTGGCTCTACTAGGTTTTGAATAATTACTTTTGTATTTTTGGCAGCTAGAAGGTTAGAGATGGTTATTTCGTCGCTTTTAGAGCTAATAGTAGTTACAAGATAATCTGGTTGTAGCAACATGGCTTTTTGAATGGCGATATGTGCTTTGCGTTTTTCGTAAATGGCGGTGGAAAATTCATAAAGTTTATAATTTATTTTTAATTCTTTCATACGTGCTTCAAATGATTGTATGCTACGTCTCCAGTAATCGGAATTTTGTTTTAGAGGTGTTGCAAACGCTATTGTTACATTCTTGTTTTGTAGGTTGGCTTTTATTGGTCTTGCAGGGGTTTTTATAATTTTTTGAAAGTTATCTTGAAAGCGTGTAGCTGTTTGTGTGTTATCTGCGAAGGTGTTGGCTAAAATGTTGCAGTTGGAATAGTTACAAATTAAAAATAATAGGATAATAATACGCATAGTATGTCCTTATTAAAAGTATTATTACTGCAAATACAATGGCTTTTGCCGTAGTTCAAAAGCCATTGTATTATAATTTGTTAGGAGTCTTTTTTGATTTGTAATTTTTTTATTTCGATGATTAATATACCGACAGCAGCAATTAATAAACCCATTTGGCATTGATTGAAATAATTTTCAGTGATACCTTGTTGCATGACATTTTGGGGTGAAATTAATATATATTGTATTAGTGAATATAAAAACCAATACGAACCGATACCAACAAAACCTACTCCAGAGGTCAAACCTAAAAAGCCCATTATTTTAAATAAGGTTTTGTTAAACCAATTTTGAGCATCTTTTGCCTCAAGATCATAATTACATTCTTGTTTATCTTCCATTTATATCTCCTTATTAAATTAATTATAGTTTAAAGATATAAAATGTAAAATCTAATAAAACTAGATAAATAATTATAATGTTAGATGTTGATTTATATCAATGTATCTTAATCAGCAGTGGCAACCGCGGAGGTAAGGCCATATAATAAGTTTATGCTTATTTTAATTTCACCTACAAAAACATTAAATTTTGTGCAAAATATAAGCGGCTTGGCAGAAACCAAGCCGCTTTTTTTTGATAAAAGCGCAAGTCTAGTCAATGTAATAGCAGGTATGTCATTGGCTCAGATTAAAACTATTTTTAAATTAAGTGACATGTTGTCTCAAAAAACATTTAATGAATATCAAGATTGGTCGGTAACAGATATACAAAATCCAGCGATTTATTCTTATGCTGGTACTGTTTTTGATAAGATGAATCCATCTCAATTTTCTTTAGAAGATATGCAGTTTGCACAATTACATTTATGTATTATTGATGGTTTATATGGTTTGTTACGTCCTATGGATATGATTAAAAGATATCGCTTAGAAATGAATACAAAAATACCGTTACACGGCTTTAAAAATTTATATGCATTTTGGTGCGATTTAATAACCTCTTATTTGCAAACACAATTATGCCAGTCAGACTATATTATAAACTTAGCTTCCAAAGAATATTTTAAGGCTATTAAATTTGAAGATTTAAACGTTTTAGTAATTACGCCTACCTTTGCAGAATGGTCAAATGGTGTATTAAAAACAAAAGCGACTTATGCCAAACAAGCTAGGGGGTTAATGGTGGCTTTTTGTATTAAAAATCAAATAGAAAACCCCAATGATTTAAAGCTTTTTAATCAAGAAGGATATGAGTTTTCTGAAACGCATTCCAACAAAAATAATTTTGTTTTTATCAGAAAATCACAATAATTAACATTATTTTGACAAGGATTTTAACATCGGTTTTGTTATAGTGTGTATATAATTAAATTGGAGAGCATAGTATTATGAAGTATAAGCCATTTTTAAAATGGACTCTTTAAATTGTAGGAGGATATTAAGTAATTCTGATGTTAAGGCTGATTATGGAACAGATACAATAGATACGTTTATAGATTAGCAATTTAGTTAAAGGTAATAAATTAATATGAGTATAGAACAAAAATTAGAAGTGATTTGTGGTAATATTCCAGAGTTGGATATGGGCTGGGCAAAGTGTGCTAAGACTAGATTTAATGAGTCATTTTTGCAAGGTGGTGGTTTGGGTACTTTAGTAGAACCAGCATCAATTGTTGCGGCAATTAACGAAGATTTATTATCTGGAATTAAAAGTAAAATGTTATATATGGTTGCTGCTGATCACGGTTTATTGCGCAATTTTGATGTGTCAACTTTTGGCTCAGATTTTTTAAATGAAGCTAGTCAAGCAATTTTAAATAATAAATCTGCGGGAACAATTACTGCAAAAGCATCGGGGGTTAAAGTACGTTTGATAGATGCTGGTATTAAGGGTAAAATAGAAAAACACCGCCATTATATCGAGATAGGTAAACGCATATCCGCAGATATAACCATTGAAAATGCTTTTAGTCGTAATGAAACCCTTGAGGCAATTGGCGCAGGTGTTGGGTTGGTTGAGGTTGGAGTCAGAGCTACAATGGATTGCATTGCTGTTGCTTCATTGGGAGTGGGTGCCGAGCTTAGTGCATTATCTTTATTGGGTGCAATTACAGATTTAAAAGCGGAACAACTTTTAGATAATACAGATGAAAAATATACGCAAAAACGCACAGTAATAAATAAGTCAATAAATCGTACTAATAAAAATCAAAATGCCATAGATTTATTAGCTACAATTGGTGGTGCTGATATAGCGGCCTTGGTGGGTATTTGTTTGTCTGGTGCTTTTTATAGGCGACCAATTGTTTTAGACGGCATAGCATCTTTGGTTGCAGGTATTATTGCTTGCGAATTAGCACCCGAAGTGCGCGGATATTTATTGGCTGCTCAAGAAGGATATGACAATGCAACTGATAGAGCATTGGAATGTTTACAAGTGCCTGCCATAATTGATATGGGCATAGGTGAAGGTGATGGCACTGCAGCATCTATTGCCTTAAATGTTTTGGATACCAGTATGCAGTTATTAAATAAATTACCAACTTGTAAAAATGTAGGTATCAACAAAATTTAAAATGTTACCTAAAAAAGATTTTGTTTTTCTGGATAACGCATTAAAAAGTGAATCTGGTTTTGGTTTTGGAAAGCATCAATTGCTTTTTACTAACCCACATAAGCAGTTGGTGTTAAAATCATTTAAACAGGTCAATTCATTTTTTGATGATATAGAAAGGTTATCTAAAAATTTTTGGTTAGCTGGATATTTTACTTATGAGCTAGGTCATTATTTTAATACAGGTATAGCCAAAGCAATAAATACTCCACTGGCTTGGCTTGGTGTATTTGATGAACCAAAAGAACCAAATCAAAATTTTTTATCGATGACGCAATCATTTGATATGTCCCAAGGGGCTTTATCACAAACCAAGCAAGAATATTTTAAAGCTATTGATTTAATTAAATTAGCCATTGAATCAGGTGTTACTTATCAGGTTAATTATTGTTTAGCATATTTGTTTAAACTCTGCGGAGATCCGTGGGGGCTTTATAAATTTATGCGTTCTCAACAACCAGTGTCCCATGGGGCTGTATTACAATGTGCAAATATGTGGGCTATTTCAGCTAGCCCAGAATTGTTTTTTAATTGTAAGTCAAATAAATTACGATCCAAGCCTATGAAGGGTACAGCTTGTCGAGGGCGTAATAATTATGAAGATAACCAACAATCTAAATGGTTGCAAAATGATATAAAATCACGGGCAGAAAATGCAATGATTGTAGATTTATTACGCAACGATATTGGGGCGTTATCTGAGTTGGGCTCAGTTAAAGTGAAAAATTTATTTGATATAGAAAAATACCCAAGCTTATTGCAAATGGTATCTAGCGTTGAAGGTAAATTAAAAAACAATACATCTTGGCAAACAATGTTTACAAAGTTATTTCCCTGCGGTTCTATTACTGGTGCGCCAAAAATATCTACGATGCATTTAATTGATCAATTAGAGACTCGGCCTAGAGGTGTTTATACAGGTGCAATAGGTTATATACATAAAAATTTAGCAGAATTTTCTGTGCCGATCAGAACGGTTCAGTTACAAGAAAATCCCTTGGGTGATTTTAATGCAAGCTTAGGCTTAGGTAGTGGAATTATTATGGATTCTGATGCACAATCAGAGTTTGATGAATGTTTACTAAAAGCAAAATTTTTGCAATATAGATACCCAGATTTCCAATTGTTAGAAACTATGTTATGTAAAAATGGTACTATAGAGTTATTGGATTATCATTTAAATCGAGTGCGAGAGTCGGCTATTTATTTTGGATGGGATTTAAATCATCAGTTAATTAAGCAACAAATATTGTCTTTAATCGTAAGCTTAAAGGGATATTATCGTATCAGAATGTTAATTTTTAAAGATGGTCGATGTAAAATTGAAAAATTTTCTTTTAAAACAGATAAATCTAATCAATTACTTAATGTAACAATTAGTAATCAGCGTATAGATTTGAAAGATTGTTTTCATTTGCATAAAACTACTAATAGAAGTTTTTACGATAAGCAATTTTCTATGGCACAAAAACGGGGCTTTGCAGATATTGTATTTTGTAATAAAGATGGTTTGCTTACACAAGGTGCTATTAGCAATATTTGGATTAAGCGTAAAGGTGTACTATTGACCCCGCCTGTTTATGTGGGTGCGTTGCCAGGTGTTTATCGCCAATATTTATTGGATAGGGGGGCAAAAGAATCAAAATTATATTTAGATGATTTAAAAAATGCAGATGAAATATATTTATCTAATGCCCTGCGTGGTTTGCGCAGGGTTACATTAAATATTAATTAATTTTTTTTGCTTCAATTAGCCAGTGAGGCAATGGGGCTGGCAATTTTGTGGTGCAAGCATTTTTAAAATTGGCATTACTTAACCATTGTTTTATTTCTGTATCGCTAAAAACCCACCCATTGTCAGTAGTGAGAGCCATATTGATAGCAAACAAAGCCGAAAACGTAGGTTGTGTATGGGTTTTATCTGTCATCATATCTAAAATATAAATTTTACCACCCGGTTTTAAAGCTGTATAAGCTTTTGATAATAACTTTTTTATGTCCTCGGGACTTTCTTGGTGTAGCATACCAAAAAAATTAATGGCATCCATATTTTGTGGAAATTCTATTTCATGATAACTACCTGCTAAAGTGCTAACTTGTTGATCCATATTATGATCGGTAATGATTTCTTGCGCCACTTTTACGACTTCTGGTAAATCTAGTACGATTGATTTTAATCGTGGGTAGGCTTTGGCAATTAAAATGGAGTATGTGCCGGGGCCACCACCAATATCAAGTAGTCGTGAACAATTGTTATAATCTAAGTGTGGTATTAGACCTTTGCCAATTGCCATAGCTCTACCGTGCATTGAATAAACAAAAGTTCTAGTTCTGTTTAAATCACTGCCTAGGTGTATTTCTGGTTTTTCTACTGGCTTACCAGATTTAATTAATTGTGGCAATTTACCCCATGCATTATATACATCACGGTTATAGCGAATGGCTTTAGATAAATCTGCGGGTGAATTTTCACTTAAAAATATGGAGCTTATTTCTGTATTATTATAGGTATCATTATTTTTTTGTAATAATTGTAGGGCGACACAACCATCTAACAATAATCTTGCACCACGTGTATCTATTTTTAAATCTTTGCTGATGTGTTGAATATCTTGATTTGGATTGTTTTGTAGATATGTAAAAACACCTAAATCACTGGCAGTGAATAAAATACAAGAGTCATAAAAAGCAGAAGCCATATCAGTAATATATTTTGGATTTATTTTATTAGATTGCATTTATTTTCTCCATGGCGAAATAGTATTCGTTAATAATTGATTTGGTTAAACCAATATTTTGTAAATTTGTTGGCAGTACATTAAAAGTGTAGGTTTCGATTTCAAAATGTTTTACACCAATTTTTAAAGCCGTTTTAAAAAAATCTAAATCAATTTGATTATTGGTAGTTTTTATATTGTCATAACCATTAAAATAAATCGGCAAATGAAAATGTATTCTCATCTCTTGCCATAAATCAGTATTTTGTTGCATAATGTCTGGTGATAAATCGCTAAAACTTAAAATATTTTTATTTGTTTTTATTTTAACTTGATGTAAATATTTATCATCGTAAAACTCGTGCAATAAATTTTGTTGAAAATTTTTATCAATACGCAAAGCGGAAGATATTTGTATTTTATTAATAGGTATATTGGCGGCGTGTAGATTAAGTAAGCTTTGGGTTAAGTTCTCATATTGAATAGCTAAATGGCAGGTATCAAAACATAGTCCAATATATTGTTGAGTTATATTATTTAATTGTTGATAAAAATCAATAAATTCTTGGCTAGTTTCTATACAACAGTCAGGTTCTGGTTCAATGGCAATATCAATATGTTTGCCAGTTTTTAATTCTATGTGTTGTAAAAATAGAGCAATATCATTTAATTTTTTTTTGGATTGTTTAATTTTATCCCAAGAATTATTATTGGTTTTATATGAGATGGGTATACTACTAATCGATCCATTAATATTGTCTGGTAATAGCTCAGCCATAATATTGCAAACTCGTTTAGAGTATTGCAATCTTTCTGATGAGGTCCAGTCGGGATAGTATACCTTTGTTTTTAAATTTGGAGTAAAAAAATCACCATAGGGAAAAGCATTTATTGTAAAACAATATAAATTATGTTTGATTAAAAACTCTTTAAATCTGTTTAAATTATTTGGTTTTTCTAGCTCTATAGAGGCTTTATTAGATAGGTATAAACCTAATCCAAATGGTTGATCAGGGCATATTTGATTTTTTATTTTTAGTGAATATTCTTTAATAGCTAAGGAAATTTCATCAATATTATTTGCATTATGTACGTTAAGGCAATAGGTTAAATGGCAATTTTGAATTTGCATATTTAATAAATGTCAGTTAAAAATGAGTATTGATAATATGAGCTATTAATTCAAAATCCATTTGATGTATTTCTTGTGATGAGCCAATAGATGTTGGTAATGTTATATTAAGCTTTCCACCTAGGTGGGTTCTAAATTCTTCTAGGCCTTTTAATATTTCTAATTTTTTATTTTTATCTTTCTTGTGTAAAAAACTGCTGTTTAAAACTAAACCACAGTTCTGCATGGTTTGTAAAATATGTTTACATTCAGATAAGCCAATCATATTTTTATAATGAGCATAGCGTACATCTAAGGCAATGCCAATGGCTACAGATTGACCGTGGTTTAATGAATATTGACTTAAACTTTCTAATTTATGTGCAGCCCAATGACCAAAATCTAAAGGTCTTGCCGAACCAAATTCAAAAGGATCGCCATTTGTAGCGATATGATTTAAATGGATTTGTGCACACTTTATGATAACTTTTTCGATAGAGTTTTCATCGCGCGCTTTCAAAAGTGGGGCAAAAGTTTCTAATAATTTAAAAAAAGAAGAGTCTTTAATAATAGCTACTTTAAAAGCTTCTGCTAAGCCGCCACTCCAATATGATAAAGGTAAAGAATGTAAAAAATCAAAATCATTAATTACTGCAAAAGGCGGAGCAAAAGTTCCTAAAAAATTTTTATAATTATCTAAATCAATACCGTTTTTCACTCCAACGCCAGCGTCATTTTGGGCTAATACGGTACTGGGAAGTCTAACAAGTCGTAGCCCTCTATGTACAAGGCTAGTTGCTAAGCCTACAGAGTCTAGCATACTGCCTCCGCCAATTGCTATCACAAAGCTATGTCGACACGGATTTACAGTTTTTAAAATTTTTAAAATTTGCTTAAATGATTCTGTGTTATTTTTCTGTCGTTCACCACCGACGGTAATTTGTGGTTGTATAAGTAGATTTAATTGTTTGCAATAATGTTGAAAATACTTATTTATATTATTTATTAATTGTGGTTGGGCAATAGCTAAGCCATCATCAACAAATATAATCACTTTGCTTTTTTGTGATGTAGAAGAAAGTAATGTTTGTAATAATAAAGGATTGTTGCAATTAAAAATATCTCGACAAAAATGCACAGGATATGAAAAATCAACTTTAAATTTTTGAATAATAGTCTGTGTCATTAGCTTGTATAAAAATGTTTACGTAAAAGTTTGTTAGTATTAAATAATATTAAAGCTACCCCCGCAAATATTAAACCTAATTTATTATATAAACCGATTAGGGCAGTTTGAAAGAATATTAAATTAGTTATTAAGACACCGACTATTTGAATGGTAATATTAGATTTGACAGTGCCTGATAATATGTAAGAGCATTTAAATGCAGTGGCGGTTGAAATCAAAGCTAATATTACAAAATAGATACTGGGTTGGTTTTGGATAGTTAAGATATAACTAAGGGTTATAAATAAAGTCCCAAAAGGCATAAATTTTAACCAACCTATTTTTGTGTCTTGTCTTTCATTATAGGCAATCATTGTTACGCTCATAATATATAGGCTTTCGCCTATCGCCACGATTAAGACAGTAATATGGGTAATGCTTTGCCAACCCAATATACTAGCACCCATAAACAAACTTAACCCACGACATAACCCCATAAAGATGCCAGCTAAAACGTTGTTTTTTTTGGCCCACATATTATATATTAAAATATTTAGCGTTAAAATTATGGCTATGATGCCTGTGGTTTTTGAAGTATACAACCCTAAAAAAATGCCAACACATAATAAAAATACCGCAACGATTTTAGCATGAAATGGATTTATTTCTTGGGTAACTAAAGGGCGTTTTAACTGATTATTTGTATCTTCGTTAATATCGATAATATCATTAATAATTAAGCCTGCACAATAAAACATTATTGAAGCTAACATAATAGGATATGCCTGTTTAAAACTTATAATTTTATTTAAACTAACAGCTGCAATACAAAACCCAGCAAGCGCATCACCGGGTACAGTTAAAATGTTTGGTAAGCGTATTAATTTTAACCAAGCATACATTCTACGCCCAAGGTGTCGAAGAATTACGATGAATATCAATTTGGTCTATTACGCCCGATGTTCTAGTAAGTAAAAACAGTACAGTCTCAGCTATTTCTTGTGTTTTAATTAATGCGTTGCGATCTAAATCAGGTCTGGAAGCAGCAACCATTTCTGTGTCTACGCCACCAGGGCAGATGGCATGGACACGGATATTGTCGTTTTGTAGTTCCTTACCTAAAACTTTACTCATTCCCATTAAAGCATGTTTAGATGCTGTGTAAGCCGCTTGGTTTACATAACCTTTTTGTCCTACCACCGAAGCTATATTTACAATTGCTCCACCACCGTTACTTCTTAGATGTTGTATGATTTCACGAGATAAAATAAAAGGGGCTCTAGTATTGCTAGCCATAATTAAATCCCAAGTTTCTACGCTAGTTTTTTCTAGTGGTTCAAAGATACCAAATCCAGCATTATTGATTAAAAAATCAATTTTTCCTGTTAGTTCAGATGCTTTTTTAATCAGAGATATACATTCAGACTCTTCTAATAGATTAGCGGTGATAATATGGGCTTTACCGCCAGCTTGTGATATGCTTTTTGCTACTGCATCTAATAAAGCTATTTGACGCCCAGTGATAATTACAGTTGCTCCTTGCTTTGCAAGTGTTTGTGCAATGCTAGCACCAATACCACGAGATGCTCCAGTTACTAAAGCTACTTTACCAGTTAAGTCTAAATTCATAAATCCTCTTTTTAACGTTGAAAACTTTTTATTTCCAATGGTTTTAAATCAAAGTTAGGTTTAAATTTTCCAGAATAAGAATAAAAATTCAAGGCATTATTGTGAGTTAGATTGTTAATATCTTCTTGACTATGACCATCTTTTTGCATTTGTGTTACAGTATCTACCAATGCTAGGGGGTTAGAAACTCCCCAGTCAGCACTACCATTGACCATCATTTTTTGAGAGCCATATTCTTTTATAATATTAGAAACTCTTTGAGGAGTTAGTTTTGATACAGGATATACAGTAAAACCGCAAAAGTAACCTGAAGCGTACGAGGCTGCAATGGTTTCTTCGGTGTTGTGATCTATTAAGGCCATATCTGTTGGTACTTGCATTTCTTTTAATATATCAATAGAGCGCAAAGTTCCCTTTAATTTATCTTCATGTGGCGTATGTAACATAATTGGTAAATTATGCTTTAAGGCAACTTCTATTTGGGCAATAATCGATAGTTCTTCATTTTTAGTATTATTATTAAACCCAATTTCACCGACACACAAACATCTGTCGTGATTTAGGTATTCGTCCATACCTGCAATCACCTCTTTAGCAAGCCCTACATCTTCGCTTTCTTTTGGATTCATGGCAATATTAGACCAATGATCAATTCCAAACCTAGAAGCGCGCAAGGTTTCAAATTCTAATGATAATTGAAAGTAGTCAAAAAAACTACCTGCGTAACGTCTGTTGCTACCTTGCCAAAAAGATGGTTCGACACAAACCCTAATGCCAGCTTTGTACATAGCTTGGTAATCTTCGGTTGTGCGTGAAAGCATATGAATATGTGGTTCTATCATTATGGCTCCTGTGTTGATAGTTTAAATTCTGTTGCTAAAGCAAATTTTTGAGCTATTACTGCGTAAGCTGTGGTTAATTCGGGGATGTTTTCCCAAAAACGACCATTTTCATTTATCCAATGTCCATCAGCTTTTTGTATGGATATTAGCTTTGTGATTAATTCTGGTCGCCATTTATGTTTTTGTTTATCTGGTGTTTGAATTGTTTCTATTTTCATTGCATCTAGCGCTTTTGATGCGGTCATATAGTAATAGTATAATGCCGAGTTGCCTGCTTTTGGGTTCTTTTTAAATTTTGGATCTTCAAGCTTTGGATTGCGTTCCCAGGTATAGTGCTTTTGAATCCAATCAAATGCTTTTTGTACTTTTTCTGTCATTTCTGGAGTATGTAAATTTGCATAGACTAAAGATTTTACTCCGGCGTAAGTCATAGAACCATAACTGCGACTGCGTTCGGCTTTGTAAGTGCCAGTTTCGTATCTAAATCCGCCGTCATTTGTGGCGTAATCCATTTTATTATATTTTGTATTTTGACAACGATTTAAAAAAATTAATGCCTTTTGCCAGTGTAGTCCTAGTTCTTTTTCTTCTTTTTGCATTTCTTTTTTGGAAGGCAAAATAGTTTTAAATGATTGCATATATAATTCTGCTTCATGTATTGCATCTAAAGCCATTTGTGTATTTGATAAATCTGGACGTGTATCTCCACCGTAGCCAATACCACCATAAAATTTATGATTTTTATTAAAGCCTTCGCCCTCGTCTAATTGAAATTTAACTAAAAAATCATGAGCATTTTTGACAATATCTTTATATTTTGGATCACGAGTTTGTGCAAATGCCATTAAACATACAGCTGTTATATAATTGCGGTATTCTTTTTTGTAAATACCACCATTTTTTTGTACAAAGCCCTTTAGAAAATTAAATCCGGCTTCTACAGATTGATTGGTTTTGTTGTCATTGATATAAAAGTTAGATTGAGGATCTAACACTATCGAGTATAACACCATGGCAGTTATAGGAGCAGAATCGCACCAAGAACCATTTTTTTGTTGTTGTAACATTAAAAAAGTATGAGCTTGAGCTAAGCTATGTTTGCTTTCTTTGAGTAGTGATAGAGGCAAGTGATCATCGGCTTTTATAGGGGCGCAGACTATTATCAGACATAGTAAATACAATGGTAGTATGCGATTGACAAATATGTCTGTTGTATGTGTTTTTAAGTCTTTTGTGAAAAGCATTTTTACTCCTTGGATTTTTTTATAATAATCAAAATTTTTTGATCGATGGATATATCAATGTCACTAGGGTGAGTCATAATAAACCCTGCATTTTCATTTTGATATGGATTCTGACCAGTGTTAAATAAATTTAATGGCGCACTTGAATCTGGCCAAATACCAATATAACAAAAATCAATATCAGCCATATATTTATTGTTTGTGCTAAAACATCCCCCTGTATAAACCCAAGTTAAATTTTTATTTTGGTAATCTTTAATTTCTCTATTTCGCAGAAAAAGGGCGGGGGAGAGCTGTGTATCATATAAATATAAATTAATATTAAATATAGAGTTAGGGTATTTGTGTTTTAGTTGTTGCAGACCATTTGTCATTTTTTGATATTTCATTAATTCTGCAAAAGGTACAGGCTCGGAGCCTATAAGTAATAATGCAAAGTTTAATTCTGAACCTTTAGTTTTTGAGTCTACTTTAAAGGCAGATTCGTAAGTTTTGCCCTCTTCGCCAACTAGGAAGTATTCTAATATGTCGTGTTTAACAGCAAATGATGCTTTAATTTGTATTTCGGACGTTTGTTTATTAATTGAAATGTTATTGATTTTAATAGTTTCGTGTTTCAGAGAGGGTTTGGCTAAAATTTGATTTGTAAATACGGTAAAAAATATAATTAAGATGAGGTATTTCATTATTTTTAAAGGTAAGATGCCCATATTAAATTTTATTTGATATGGGCATCTTATATAATTAATGTGCGGCGTAACGCCAAAAGACTTCCATAGAAAGTGTATTAAAACAAGTTACACCGGTTCTGCCTAATTTATTTTCTCCATGCTGATGTCCTTTGACGGCGTCTACAGCCCAGCTACCATTAGTTAAACCACCTGACTTGTCTTGAGTTGGAGGCAGACATTTTAACATACCATCACGCCAGGTTTTCCAATATTTACCACCCATTTGAAAATTTACTAATGCGCCATAATACATGGCATAATAGCCGTTTGCTCGATTTTCTTTGCCTGTTGGTCTGGTTGGAACGTATTTTTTACTTAATAAATATTTTGCTGGTTTTACCAATTGTGGATCGGTTTTTTTCATGCCAAAAAATTCTTTAATACACATAACTACTAACGTCATAGTAGGGGTGCCAAAGTTGGCGTGTCCTTTTAATGGGGACTGATAGTTGCCCTGAAAATTTTTCTTGCCATCTGTGGTAGCGCGGTCAAAAGCAGCTAAAGCTTTTTTGATTTTTCGTTCATTTAATTTTAAATGAGCTAGTTTAGCAGATTTTATTGCCATCATTTGCCAGCCAGCAACAGACGTGTCATTTTTTCCATCTGGCTGTTTTTTATTTTTTGTTTCTCCAGTGGAGTATCCCCACGAACCCGCATTGTTTTGTGCGGCAAAGACCCAGTTGATGGCTTTTTGAGCCGCCGCTTTGGTTTTGCTTTTGTTAGCCATAGCTGCTGCTTCTGCTAATGCCATAGTGGCTATACCATTGATGTAAGTTCCTCCATGTCCAAAACCGCCGTCATTTTTATGTTGTTGTTTTAATAAAAATTTAATGGCGTTTTTAACATTTTTACGATATTTACCCGCTATTTCAGTATGGCCAGCCCCTAAAAAACAAAGTACAGCTAAACCTGTGATTGCAATATCATTTTTATCAGGTTGGGGATTGGCATTGGGCTCTTTTGACCAAGAACCATCATTTCGTTGTACGCGGGCTAAATATTTTAAAGCGCTTTCAACTGTTTCAATTACTTGTTTGCCACCGCCACCTCTAGCAACAGCTTTTCTGCGTCCTTTTTTGGAACCACGAGCAGCTAACATACCACCTTTAATGGCTCCGCCAGCATCGCCTACGCCAAATACGCCTAATTCTTCGCCTCCTACTGGTGCGTCAAACGAAACATCTGATATTTGTTCGTCGGATACTTCGGTTTCTTCAAAGGCGTCAACTTCAATGTCGGTTTCTACTTCGATATTATCTTCTACTACTTCTTCTTCAACAACATCGTCAACTTCAACGTCATCAACTTCGACTTCTTTTTCTTCTAACTTTTCTTTTAATTCTTCTTTTTCTTTGTCTTGTACTTGTTCAATCATTTCTGATTGCACAACAACAACCTCTTCTTGATCTTTTGCTTTCATAGTTACTATTAATGTCATTAAAAAAATAACAACTCCGTGGGCAGCAAAAGAAATAAACCACCATGGTGATGATTTGATTTGGTCATCAATAATTTGTTTAAGGCTCTTTTTTTCGTAAAAACTTTCAATCAACTCATTATGACCACTATATTCACCTTCATGAATTTCCTCTTCGTGGTTTGGTGTTTCGTCAATTTCTTGATTGTCTGACATAATTATCCTCAAATTACAATTGTAAGTTTACAAATGATTTACGCTTTAAAATTCAAAAGGTTCAAAAATTAATTGTTTTTATCTTGGTTTCCATTTATCTCAACGGAATCAGGTAATTCTTTAGTATTTTTTAGTCCAAATAGTTGTAAAAACTCATCAGTTGTACCATACAATAACGGACTGCCAAGGCTTTGGGCTCTACCTATTACTTTAACTAATTTTAACTCCATTAAACGGCGTACATTTTGGCCACATCCAACACCTCTGATGTTTTCTAAGTCTTGTCGTGTGATAGGTTGCTTGTATGCGACAATTGATAGCGTTTCTAAGACAGCTGGAGTCAAATCTTTTTTATTTACGGGTTTAGATAATTCTTGTAATACAGGAGCGTAGCAACTTTTAGTTAGCAATTGAAACCCTTTGGCTATTTCTATTAATTCATAAGGTCGAGAACTGTTGTTTATTTCGTCCGCTAACAATTCTATTGCGTCGCATAATACTTGAGGATTAATTTTACCACCTAAATTTTTTGTAATTTGTTTTAAGCTTTGAGGTTTATCGCTGGCAAATAAAATTGTTTCGATCCACGGGCATAATTCAACTGCATTTAAATTTTCTAATAAAGGCAATTGGTTGTTGTTTTGTTCATTTAACGGATTTATTGCATCTAAACTATTCATATTTTATATATAGTGCCATTAGGGCAATAAATGTCAATGAAATAAATAGTGGTAATTTAATAAAAAACTCAATACTATGTTTCTTAAACTATGAAGATTATAAGCCTTAGCTACAATACTTTTTTAGAGATAATACGTCAGCCATTTTTCAGTTTAATTCTGATAAGTACGGCTGCGATTATCGCTTTGTCACCCGCTTTTACTTTTTTTACTTTGATGGATTCTACAAAGTTGGTGCAAGATATGTCATTGGCAAATATGTTGTTGGCAGGTTTGTTTTTAGCTATTTTTTCTGCTGGGGATTCATTGGTTAGAGAATTACAACACCATACAGTGCTTACGTTATTGTCTAAGCCTATGGGCAGAAGTAGTTTTGTAATAGGTAAATTTTTGGGTATTTTGGCTTCACAGGCTGTGAGTTTTTATGTGTTGACAGTTGTAAGTTTATTGGTGGTTAAGTTTGGCACGCAAGATGCAAATTATATAATATTAGAAACGCAATGTATGATATTGCTTGTAATTGCTTTTTTATTGACGCTTATTATAGCTGCTACCATGAATTTTTTAGCCAATAAAGTGTTTTTATCTACTGCGGTGATAGTTGCTATTCCGATGTTTACATTGGCTTTGATAGGCGGGGCTTTATTGGATCATAATTGGAGTTTTATTGTTTTTGGATCTGATATTAAATGGGATATTGCATTAGCGGGGGCATTAGCTTTTTGTGCCTGTGCAATTTTGTCTGCCGTAGCCATTACTTTGGCAACTAGATGCAATTTAACCTTGACGGCATTAGGTACTATTTTAATCTTTTTTATTGGATTAAGTGTTAGCTTTGTAACCAGTCATGTAATTTCTGTGTCTTGGATGTCAAAGTTTATGATGGCTGTTGTTCCTGATTTTCAAATGTTTTGGGTTGCCGATGCTCTTAATTTAGGTTCTCATATACCTTTTAATTATTTATTATTGTCAGCTAGTTATGCTTTAAATTGTATCGTTGCCATTTTAGCATTGGGCTGTTGGCTTTTTTCTTGTACTGAGGTTAGTTAATGCTTGAATTACAACCAGATCAATCACTTGTTTCTCATAAGCGCGCTTTAGCTATGTCTGCTTTTGGTCTATTTTTTACTATTATATTAGCAGTTGGTTTTTTTGTATGTGATATGCAAGTACCAAACGTGGGTACAGAGGCTACATCATGGATATTAATAGTGCTTGCTTGTTCTTGGTTATATCCATTGTTGGAGCTTTATTTAGAAACACGAGTGGATAGAGAGGCTATTGATATTGAATATTTAAAAAGTCAAAGTAGCCAAGGTAACTTATTTGACGATGCTGATGATTATTCTGCTGCTGCTAGGTTAAAATTAGTGAAGTTTTGGTTAGTTCCAATATTTGCTTTATGTATGGGCGTGCTTTCTTTAGTTTTGTCCTTTTATGTGTGGCACTTAAAAACAGACAAAAATATAATTATAGATCAAAATTCATTGGTAATTACAGGTTTTATACAAGCTTTCATAGGTTTTATTTTATTTATTTTTGCTAGATTTTTGGCAGGCTTAGCATCTCAATCTGGGTATGGTATTTTAAGATCTCCTGCTGGGTTAATGATGTTATCTGCTTGGGCTGCATTATTATCGGCAATTGCTAGAGCAGGTAATTATATGAATTGGCCTATCGGATCTGTTGCGCTTGGATATATATGTGCAGTAGTTCTAGGTTTATATGCTTTAGAAACCTTGGGTGGTGTTGTATTGCATATTTATAGTAATCAAAAACAAACTAGGCGACCTCCGCAGGATTCACGTTTATTGTTTATTTTGGCTTCTCCGAGCCGTATTGCTAAAAGTATAGGAGATGTCTTAGATTATCAATTTGGGTTTGAAATTTCAAAAAGTACCATGTATCGTGCGTTTGAAAAGGGAATAGCACCATTTTTGATAGCGCAAATTATTATATTATGGCTGTGTAGTTCTATTACTATTATTGATGCTGGATATGTAGGTTTTGTAGAGCGTTTTGGCAAACGGGTTAGCAAAATACCGCTAGAGGCAGGTTTGCATTTTAATTTACCTTGGCCAATTGACAGTATACGCAAAGTTAATGTTGGCAAGGTGTATGCTATGCAATTGGGTTTATTGAATGAAAAACAAGAAATTAGAATATGGACTACAGAACATGGTCAAGCTGAAGAGTCTATGGTGGTTGCGTCTGCAGAATCAGTAGGTGATGAAGTCCCTGTAAATTTATTGGCAACCAGTTTTGCTTTAATTTATAAAATTCGGCCAAACAGGGCTGTTGTATGGGCATATAATTATGCCAATGCAAAGGATTTATTTGAAAGTAGGGCTAAAGCAGCTTTGACAAGGTATTTGACAACGGTTGATTTTTTTAAAGTGATGGGAGAGGGAAGGCGTAAGGAAGCAAAGCGTTTAACTACAAAATTAGAGGCTATTGCAAATTCGATGGGTGTTGATTTAGCTTATGCAGGTTTTGTAGGTGTGCATCCACCTGTTGAGGTTGCAGAAAGTTATGAAGCTGTAGTTAAGGCAGATGAAGCCAAGCGGGCAAGGTTGCTACAGGCAGAATCGACTAAAAATAAGTTAAGTACATCTGCGGGTTATGAGGCAAAGGTTATCGAGTTAAATGCTCAGGGTCAGGCTGCTGGTATTGTGGCATTAGCTAAAGGTGATGCTGGTCGTTTTGGTTCACAATTAATAGGATATAAAGAGGCTCCAAAATTATATAAAATTCGTAGGCGACTAGAGATGCTAAAAGTAGCCATGACAAAAAGCAGAAAATATATAGTTCCAGAAGGAAAAGATAGAGTAGATATTTTAAATTTAGAAGAAAAATTAAGAGCTGATATTACAGATTTAGACTTAAATAGTTTAGCGAACTAGGAGAAAAATGCGTTCTAAACCCCTTACATTACTTATTGCTTTAGGTATTACATTAACCTTAGTTATTTATTTGCTTGCATTTCAAGTAAGTCAAACGGAACAGGCGGTTGTTTTTAGCTTTGGAAAACCGCAACGGCCTATTACTGAGGCAGGTTTCTATTGGAAGTGGCCTGCGCCAATTCAGACAGTTAGCACTTTTGAAAAACGTCTTCAAGTTTTTCGTGGGAAATTAGAGCAGGGTATTACCCGTGATGGTAAAAATTTAATTTTAGAAACAGCTGTTGTGTGGAGGATTGTTGAGCCATTAAAATTTTATACAAGTGTTGGCGAGGTAAGTGTTTTTGAAAATCGTTTTGATGCAATGATTAGATCGGCAGATAAAGCTGTGTTGGGTATGTATAAATTGGCAGATTTAATTAATGTAAATCCAAAGGTAATCAAATTGGATGCTTTTGAAAACCAAGTTCTCGGTGAGGTAAAAACACAAGCTGCAAAACGATTTGGCGTTGAAATCACAGACTTTAGTATTGAACGTATAGCCTTTCCAGAGTCTACTACGCAAGAGGTATTTAATAGGATGAAAGCAGAGCGCAGTCGTATTATAGAAAGAATTAATGCCGAAGCAGATGGGGAAGCTCGTGAGATTGAAACTGCCGCCCAGTCAGAACGTGCACAATTATTGGCCGAGGCCAATGCTAAGGCAAAACAAATAAGAGCGGATGCTGATGCGCAGTCTGCCCAGTATTATAAAGTGTTTAGGCAGAATCCAGATTTGGCAACTTTCTTATTTGAAATAGATTCTTTGGAAGAAATATTAAAAAGTCGTTCAACAATTATTATGGATACTGGAACAAGTCCATTTACTCAATTAAAACAGGGTAGTGTTGGAGGTTCTGGTGAGTGAAGATAAAAAAATAGCAACAAATCCAGCTTTTGAAGCTTTAGCTGGTGCGTTGCAGACTTCATTTATAGTTTTAAAAGCCATTATGTTATTGATTGTTTTAGCTTATATATTTTCTGGAATGTATATGGTTAAAAGTTATCAACAAGCAATGGTTTTTAGATTTGGTAGATTAGATAGAATAGAATCAGACGGTTTGCATTTTGCTTGGCCAGCACCTATTGAGCGTGTTGAAAAAGTATCGGTTAGACGAGAACAAAGTTTTGCAATTAAAGATTTTTATTTTAAATCTACAGCTGATGGTAAAAATAGTGCTGTAGGTAAGACTTTATCGCCTGTGACAGATGGTTATTTAATTACAGGTGATACCAATATTGTACATGCTTTAATGACAGTGCATTATCGATTAAGTGATTTACGCAGTTATTACAATACAGTTGGAACTGTAGAAAAAGAACATAGATTACTTAAATTGGCAGTAAAAAATGGTGCTGTAATTGCCGGCGCTACTATGGCAGTTGATCCATTGTTGCGTCATGGAGCAATTAGTTTTAAAGATGCTATTGAGTTTTCTGCAAAAAATTCATTAAAAAACTGGGGCACGGGCATCGAAATAGCCTCGGTAGAAGTGAGTATAGTTCCGCCACGACAGGTTAAAAAAGAGTTTGATAAAGTTTTATTGGCCGAACAAAACAAATCAGAAGAGATGTCTAAGGCTAAAGGAAAGGCTCAACGGATACTTAATCAAAGCAGAGGCGATGTCAGTGCCGTTTTGGCATCGGCCAAGACGTTGGCAGCGCAATCTTTGGCGCAGGCACGGGCAGATGCTAAATATTTACAAACCATTATAAATAAGTATGGCAAGGATAAGACAGCGTTAAATTTATTTGTTGTTAATACACGTTTTGCACGTTTAAAGCGTATTTTAAAGCAGGTGGAAGCTAAGTATTTTTTGCCTGATGGTGGTAAAGAATTACGTTTGCGATTGGGCCTTGATCCACAGCGCATAAATAAAGATGCAGAGGAGTCAGAAAATGACAGAGGCTAGATGTTGTAATGCGTCAGCGCAGTTAGAAGCAGCTATGGATAGTTGTGATGAGCATGATGGGCATGATCATTCCTTGTCTAAAATAGGAATTATTTCTGTGTTTGGAGGTTTGGCGTTTTTTTTAAATTCCTTTTTGGCAGAAATATTTTTTGGAGGTGATTTTTACCCTCAATTTTTTGCATTAATTGCTGCTGTTTTCATTGGCGCTCCTTTGGTTTTTGGTGCGGTAAAAGCTTTGATTCATGGTCATTTACACATGGAAGAACTAGCTGCCTTGGCGGTAATTGCTTGTATTAGTCTGGAGGATTATCGCACCTCTGCAGTGGTGGCATTTTTAATGTTAACTGCTAATTTAATTGAATCTCGACAGGCAAAAGGTGCATTTAAGGCTATTGAAGGTTTGATTAAATTAACTCCTAAAAATACATTAGTAAAACGTGATAATGATTTTATTGAAATCCAAGTATCAGAATTATCTATAGGTGATATTGTAAAGGTTTTACCTGGGGATTCTTTTCCAGCTGATGGGGTTATTATAAAAGGCGAAACAACTATCAATGAAGCCCCTATTACAGGTGAGTCATTGCCTGTAGAAAAAGGAGCCAATGATGAGGAGTTGACTGTATTTGCAGGGACGGTTAATTTGACAGGGGCGGTAGAAGTTAAGATAGATAAATTAGGTGGCAATACTCTTTTGGGGACAGTACGTGAATTAATTTTAAAAGCTGGCTCTACAAAAATAGCAGTTACAAAAATAGTTGATAAATATATAGTTTGGTATACACCAGTTGTCTTGATGTTGTGTGCTGTTATTTTGTTTTTTACAAAAAATATGTATGCGGCTATTACAACATTGGTGATAGTGTGTCCTTGTGCTTTTATCTTGGCTACGCCAACAGCTATGATAGCGGCGCTTTCTGCTGCTGCCAAATCAGGAGTATTGGTAAAAAATGCAGTCGATCTTGAAGAAGCAGCTAATATAGATGCGGTTGTTTTTGACAAGACAGGTACATTAACCACAGGTAATTTGGAGGTTTTTAAAATAGAACCATTTGATATAAATCCTATTGAATTTTTAAAAATATCCAGTTCAGTAGAACTGCATTCACGCCATCCTGCTGCGCTTGCAGTTGTTGGCGCGGCTAAGCGTGCAAAGATAGATGCTGAAAATATAGAAGATTTTGAAGAGGTGCACGGCAAAGGTGTTAAAGCTAAATATCAAGGTTCAAACATCATAATAGGTAGAGCTACATTTTTGCAAGAAAATGCGATTACAGTGCCAAAGGATAAGTCGGATTTAGTTGCTTCTATTTTACATGTTGCTAAAAACGGTAAATATATAGGCAGAATCTTAATGGCTGATAAAATGCGTACTGAAGCTAAAGAGGCTGCTCAAGAATTGCGTGATATTGGTGTAGGTAATTTGACTATGCTTACAGGTGATCGTTGGGAAGTAGCTAATAGCATAGGTAAGGAGCTAGGCTTTACTAAGGTTGAGGCGCAGTGTTTGCCAGAGCGTAAACTAGAAGTTGTAGAAGAAATAAAAGCCCAAGGGCGTACGGTGGCAGTAGTAGGTGATGGTATAAACGATGCTCCAGCTTTAGCTGCAGGTAATTTAGGTATCGCCATGGGTGCTTTAGGTAGTGATATTGCTATACATTCGGCATCAATTACTTTTATGTCTAGCGATTTAAGACGTTTACCATTTCTAATAGCTTTATCAAAACAAACACGCAAGATTATTTATCA
The DNA here is from genome assembly GCA_027063065.1 of Planctomycetota bacterium. Lineage (GTDB taxonomy): Bacteria > Planctomycetota > JAMOSO01 > JAMOSO01 > JAMOSO01 > JAMOSO01. Next base: position 64,234 of record JAMOSO010000007.1, read on the forward strand.
AAACTTTATTTTTGGGATTGTATTTATTGTTATGGGAACTGGCTTAGCTATTAGTAATTATATAGAACCGATGCAAGCCGCTTTATTACATAATATAGGTTCGTTTTTTGTGATTTTTAATTCAGCTAGATTATTGCGCATGGAGCAAAAGAATGTCTGATGCTCTTGTTGTAGATGTTAGAGAAATCAGCAAAACGTTTCGTGATTTTTGGATGCGCCCTAAAGTCAAGGCAGTTCGCAATATTAATTTTACGATTAAACAGGGCGAAATATTTGGATTATTAGGGCCTAATGGTGCAGGTAAATCCACAACTATAAAGATGCTTTTAGGGTTGTTGTTTCCAGATAGAGGACAAATATCTATTTTAGGCAACCATCCCCGTGCTAATGCTGTTAAAAAATTTATTGGTTATATGCCAGAAGAAAGCTATTTGTATCCATATTTAAGTGCAGAAGAAACATTGCGATTTTATGGTAAAATTTTTGGTTATTCATCTAAAAGTTTACAAATAAGAGTAGATAGTTTGTTGGAAATGGTAGGTTTAAAAGGAGCTTCTCAACGACCTATTGGTGAGTTTTCTAAAGGTATGGCTAGACGCATTGCCCTTGCTCAGGCTTTAATGAATGATCCTCAGTTAATTATCTTAGATGAACCAACAACAGGTATGGATCCATTGGGAAATAGAGAATTTAAAGAATTGATTTTACACCTTAAACAAAAGGGTAAAACAATTATTATTTGCTCTCACTTGCTTTCTGATATGCAAGACTTATGTGATACAGTGGCAATATTCTATGGAGGTACTATTGTTAGTAATGGTGCAGTTAAAGATTTATTAAGCCCTAATCAAACATTAGAAGATTACTTTTTAAGTGTAGTTGACGATGCTAGTGCTAAATTTAATACGGGCGGTGCTAAGGTTGGTGATTTAACTAATAGTATATTTGAACAATCTACTGCAAATGCTAAAGAGGCCTCTGTACCCGCGGAAGTGGATGAAGTATTAGAAACAAACGATCCAAATCAAGATGTTATTGATGAGTTATTAGGTAATTAATGTTTTTTACAAACATAGTTAAAATTTGATTTGAATAGTTTATGCATACTTTAACAGCAATTATAAAACTAACTTTAATAGAGTTTGTACGAAGGCGCATACCTTTGGTTATGGGATTGTTTTTTTTGGTTATGGTTTATGCCATTCCATATATTGTTATAGGCGACGGTACTGTAAAAGGTAATTTTCAATTAATTTTGACTTATACGTTGGGTTTTACAACTTTCTTTTTAGCCGTATTTAATATGTTCTTGTCAGTAAATGTATTGCGTAAAGATTGGCGAGATAAAGTATTATTTGTTTTAGATTCAAAGCCTGTGGCGCGTTATCAAGTATTATTAGGAAAGTTTATTGGACTTTGTATTTTAAATGCTTTTTTACTTGCGATTGTTTATGGGTTTACTTTATTTAATATAAATTCATTAGAGCGCGACTATCAAAAGCAAGCTTCGTTGAATAAACATTTAGATTTAATGCCTGGTGATTTGTCAGATGCTAAGGCAACTGTGCTCTCAGCTAGATCGCCATTAAAACCGTTATTAAACAAAATGATAGTTAAGTATCAAAAGGAAAGGAAAAAAACCATTTCTATTAAATCAGGTAAGTGGTTTCACTGGCAGTTTAAGCCTGAAGAAGTGTCAAAAGATGTTAAAAGTTACACTTTACGTTATAAATTTTATACATCATCAACAACAGACACTTATAAAGTAAGGGCTACTTGGATTATCGGCAATCCAACTAAAGATGGAGGGTTCATACGTTTGATCACAAATAATTCAGTTAATTTGTATCATGAACTAAAAATCCCAGCAAAACTTTTTAAGAAAGATGAAATTTTGCAAGTTAGCTTAGGAAATTTTAATAAGGATTCTATTTTAGTAAAAATTAAGGATGGATTAGTTGTTTTAGTGCAAGACAGAAGTTTTACATTTAACCTACTAATAGCGTTTGTTATTTTATTTATACAGGTTATTTTTTTGGCGGCCATTGGGTTGTCGTTTAGCACTTGTTTATCATCTAATGTGAGCCTTTTATGTGTATTAGCCTTTTATGTTTTATTGTTAAGCGGTGGTATAGTAAAAGATTTAACTCATTCTAAAATATTGCCAAAAGAACAACCAACCATATCCGCATTTGATAAAGGGTATAATTTATATACTAAAAGTTTAGCCTCTGTAGTTTCGGTGATGTTACCAGACTATGTTGAATTATCTCCTATGGATCAAATTAGCCGTGGTGTAACAATCGGTGGGAGTTTTCTGTTGTTTAATGTTGTAGGTATAGGGCTTAGATTGTTATTAGTTTTGTGTTTTGCTTGTATTGTTTTTGCTACGCGCGAACTTGGCTTAATTCAGGATATTTCATAATGCGTCATTTATTATTATTGATAGTATTGAGTTGCGTAGTTATTAATTATTCTTTGGTAGATAGATTGCATATACAGCGTGATAAAAATGCGTTATCAGCAATGCCTTCTTTACAGGGTGTGCCACCTGAAATTATATTTGCAACAACAGCCTTGGGAGCGTTTAGAGGGTTGTTGGTAGATGCTTTATGGTTGCGTGCAACATCTATGAGGGATAGAGGAGAGTTTTTTGAATTGGTTCAATTAAGTGATTGGATAGGTAAGTTAGAACCAAGAATGCCAAAAATATGGTCTTTTAATGCGTGGAATTTAGCATATAACATATCGGTAGAGTTACCGACTTCAGCGGAGCGTTGGAATTGGGTTAATCAGGGTATGAAAGTTTTAAAAGAAAAAGGAATACCTTACAATCCAAAATGTGCAGATTTATACGAGGAATTATCTTGGATTATCTATCATAAAATAGGTCAATATACAGATGATCATAATAATTATTATAAATTGCGTTTAGCGGATGAAATTGATCGTGTTATGGGTTCAAAGTCCGCAACAGAGATTTTAGAGAAATATCCCGATATGGCTAAGCGTATAAAAGACGAATTAAGTTTAGATGTGTCTTTTATGGTAGAGTTAGAAAATAGGTTTGGTTTTTTTGATTGGCGTTTTCCAGATGCTTTAGCAATTTATTGGGCTCAAAAAGGCAGGCCGTTTGCCAAGGCTAATACGATAAAAAATATGGATCGAATTACTTATTCTGGATTGCAAAATTGTTTTAGGCGTGGCCGTTTGTTTATAGCTCGTGATGATAATGGTAATGCTATTTCATTTTATTCAGTACCAAATTTTAGCTTTGTAAATGCTGTTATTAAATTGTTTGAAGCCAATCTAAAATCTTTTGGACGTAAGGTAGGGGTGGTCTCGGCTTATAAATATTTTTTGGAAGAGGCCTTAACAACAGCTTATATTTATGGTGATAAAAAAACAGCCAGTATAATTATGTTAAAATTACAAGAGCAGTTTCCAAAAGATAAAAAATATAAAAAATCATTTAATACTGTGGCACAGAGGTTGTTGATGGAGGGGATAAAAGAGGCTAATAGAGATGATTTATATAATTATATAACAGGTTATTTGACCAATGCGTATGTTCATTTGGGCTGGGGCGAATCAGAGGCTTCAAAGCAAATGGAATTTATTGCTGCCAAATTATATAAGTATTTTGAAAAGACTTTTCAATCTAAAGGGCAAACATTGCCAAGGTTTGATTTGTTGCGAACACAAGCATTACGTCAGGCTAATATGATTTTGCCTCATAAGCTGCGTATGAAAATGGAACTAATTAAAAAAATGGAGTAATTATAATGCAATGCGGTAAAGCAACCACAGAAGCAACTAAAATATATACAGAAACAAAAGATATGCCAAATAGTATATTGGGAAAAACAGGACTAAGCGTATCTCAAATAGGTTATGGCGCTTACAGGGTAGAGGCTCATGAAGACGCGCATTATGACGCTATGACTAAGGCCTTTCAAAATGGCTTTAACTTGGTAGATACAAGCGCTAATTATACAGACGGACGTTCTGAGGAGCTAGTTGGTGTAGTAATTGACGATTTAATTGATGCTAAGGATATTAGGCGTGAGAATATAGTCGTTGTTACTAAAGGTGGTTATATTCAGGGTGAAAATTTAACTATATCACGAAAACAGCAATCAGAGGGCATCGCTTGGGATGATTTAGTGCCATATAGCGATCATTTAGAGCATTGTATACATCCAGACTTTTTAAAAGATCAGATATATAGATCTCTGTCTAATATGGGCTTAGACTGCATTGATGTGTATATGTTGCATAATCCGGAATATTTTTTAGATTGGGCAAGAAAAGAGGGCTTGGATTTAATTAAATCTCGTGAGATTATGTATAAACGCATAAAGGATGCTTTTGTGTTTTTAGAACAAGAAGTGTCTGCGGGTAGGATTGCTTGGTACGGTGTTAGTGCAAATACTTTTATTGCACCAAGCAATGATTTTGCTTTTCTTTCGGCTAAAAAACTTTTAGAAATAGCAAATGAAGTCTCTGAAAATCATCATTTTGCCGTAATAGAATTTCCTGTGAATTTAATGGAAAGTCATGCTGTTACATTAAAAAATCAAGATGAGGAGTCTTTGTTGCAGTGGGCGGTTAAAAATAATATGGGCGTTTTGGTCAATAGACCATTAAACGCGTTAAGAGCAGATGCTATGATTAGATTGGTAGATGTTGAAGAGCGTGGTTTAGCTAGTGAAGGTGAAATTATATCAGCTATTAAGGCTGTAACTGATGAAGAAAACGAATTATTGCAAAGATATATCAAGCCAATGAAGCTAGCGGAATCAGTAGAAAAGCAAGTTGTTGAAATGATTTCTGTCGGACGTGATTTGTCTCAAATATGGAAAAATTTTGCCTCTTGGGATCAATGGCGGTGGAGTCAAGAACAGTTTTTTATGCAACGTGCGCAAAATGCCATTAAATTTCTTTTAAATCAGCTTGGGGATACAGTGGATCTCAGGCAGGATTTGGAGCATTTTGTTGCTACTTTATCGTCCGCTTTAGAGGCGGTGGATTCTGTATACCGTATAAAGGGAGCGGATGATATTAATAAGTTAAAGGATGCAGTTGCTAAGGCGGATAAGGATTGGTCAGTAAATATTAATATGAGTCAGTTGGCTGTGCGAGCCTTGCGTAGTACTTTTGGCATACATACGGTTTTGGTTGGTATGCGAAATGTAAAATATGTCGATGATATGTTAGAAGAGGTGAAAGTTTTAATTGATCCAAAAGATAGAAGCGTGTCCTGGCAACAGCTAGATGAAAATCTTGAGGCCATACAAAAAAATTCGGCACACAAATGATAAGTGGTCTATAGTGATTTAATCGCTACAATATTAATGATAATTTAGAAAACTTTAGGAGAAATCATGACAGAAGCAAAAATAGTTTATACTTTGACCGATGAATCACCAGCTTTAGCCACTTATTCGTTTTTGCCAATAGTGCAGGCTTTTACTAAAGTTGCAGGTGTTTCTGTCGAGACTAGAGATATATCTTTGGCAGGTCGTATTATTGCTAGTTTTCCTGAGTTTTTGCCAGAAGACAAGCAAATGCCTGATGCTTTGGCAGAACTTGGCGAGTTAACTCAAAAACCAGAGGCTAATATTATCAAATTGCCTAACATTTCTGCGTCAGTGCCACAGCTAAAGGCTGCTATAGCTGAGTTACAATCTTTAGGGTATAAAATACCAGATTATATTGAAAACCCTCAAACGGATGCCGAAAAAATGGCTAAGGTGCGTTATGACAAGGTGAAAGGCAGTGCTGTAAATCCTGTTTTAAGAGAAGGTAATTCTGATCGTAGAGCACCAGAAGCCGTTAAGCAATATGCTAAAAATAATCCTCATTCTATGGGTGAGTGGTCGTCAGATTCAAAATCTCATGTTGCAAATATGCAAAGCAATGATTTTTATGGTACTGAGAAATCCATTACTATTGAAGAGGATATGCATTGCAGGATAGAATTTATCAGTAATGACAATACTATTACAATATTAAAAGATGATTTGGCGCTTTTAAAAGGCGAAATTATAGATGCTTCTGTTTTAAGTAAGAAAGCTTTGAGGGATTTTATTAAACAAGAAATTCAAGATGCAAAAGACAAAGGCGTTTTGTTTTCTGTGCATCTAAAAGCAACAATGATGAAGGTCTCAGACCCTATAATATTTGGGCATTTCGTGTCAGTATTTTTTGAGGATTTGTATGCTAATCACAAAGGGTTGTTTTCGGGGCTAGGTATAGATCCAAATAATGGTTTAGGCGATGTTGTTTCTAAAATTGCTCCTTTGTCTGATGCTCAAAAGCAAGAAATTATGCGTGATATACAAAAATGTTATGATAATGGTCCTGCCTTAGCTATGGTGGATTCTGATAACTGCATAACTAATTTGCACGTGCCAAGCGATGTAATTATTGATGCGTCAATGCCGGCGGCTATTAGAACATCTGGTAAAATGTGGAATGCTCAAGGAAAGTTGCAAGATACTAAATTTTGTATACCTGATAGATGTTACGCCGGTGTATATCGAGAGGTAATTAAGTTTTGTCAACAAAACGGAGCTTTTGATCCTCGTACAATGGGTACTGTTCCAAATGTTGGTTTAATGGCTCAAAAAGCAGAGGAGTATGGCTCTCATGATAAAACGTTTGAGGTGCATGGTGATGGTATTGTACGAATTGTAGAGGCTAAAAAAGGGTATGTCTTACTAGAGCAGGCTGTGGAAGAAGGTGATATTTTTAGGATGTGTCAGGCTAAGGATATTCCTATTAAAGATTGGGTTAAGTTAGCTGTTGCTAGAGCAAAGGCTATGGGTGTACCAACAATATTTTGGTTGGATGCAAAGCGTGGTCATGATGCCGAGGTAATCAAGAAAGTTAATACATATTTGGCAGATTATGATATTAACGATTTAGATATACAGATTATGTCGCCAGAAGAGGCCACTCGTTTTACATTATCACGTGTTAAAAATGGTTTAGATACAATTTCGGTTACAGGTAATGTGTTGCGTGATTATTTGACGGATTTATTTCCAATTTTAGAACTTGGAACAAGTGCTAAGATGTTGTCTATTGTGCCTTTGATGGCTGGTGGGGGGTTGTTTGAGACGGGTGCAGGTGGGTCTGCTCCTAAGCATGTTCAACAGTTCATTAAAGAAAATCATTTAAGATGGGATTCATTGGGCGAATTTTTAGCTTTGACAGCTTCGTTGGAGCATTTGTCTGATACTTTTAATAATCCGCAAGCTAAGGTTTTAGCAGATGCCTTAAATGATGCTATTGTTAAGTTTTTAGAAGAAAACAAATCACCGCTACGTAGCGTCAACGAGAGGGATAATAGGGGTAGTCATTTTTACTTGGCTCTTTATTGGGCGCAAGCGTTGGTTGTTCAAACAGATGATTTGCAATTATCAACTGCTTTTAAAGCTTTGGCTGAGACTTTGAAAGCGAATGAAGATTTGATAATGAAGGAATTAATTGACGTACAGGGTAAACCAGTAGATCTTGGTGGTTATTATGTGTTAGATTTTGCAAAGGCAAGTGCTGCCATGCGTCCTAGTAAAACTTTAAATAAAGCTATGCAAGCGCTGTAAGGTTTAGGATTTAAATTAAAAAAGCCCGCTAATATTGCGGGCTTTTTTAATTTAATATAAAAGATGTTAACCTTGTAAGGTCAAATCTTGTTTGGCTAATTCTTCTTTTATCTCTAGGATAGCACTGACACCCATATTTTTTATTTGTGAGAGTTCTTCTTCATTCTTTTCTATTAACTCACTAATTAAGTTTATGCCTGCTTGAGATAGTCCACGTTTTACTCTGGTTGATAATTCAAGAGTGTCTATAGGGCGTGCGTTAGGGTCGCTAGATTCGCTTATTTGTGCTACGCGTCCGTCTAATTTCATACCGAAATATAAATTGTGGCTTTTTAGTAGGATTTTTATTTCTTTTAAAGAAGTGTCACCGAAGTTCTTGAAAGACAACATTTCTTGTTCTGTTTTTGTAACTAAATCGCGTAAAGAATTGATTTTGATGCGTTTTAAACAGTTGCGACTTCTAACAGATAGTTCAAATTCGTTAACGGGCATATCCAAAATATGATTTAATGCGTCATCGCTTTGTCCTGGTGCGTTAGTAACAGCCATACTTTTTGATGAGGCTATATCGTTTCTTAGTTTGATAAACGCTGTGTTTGTTGGGTTTATTTTTAATGCGTGATCTATGCATTGTTGTGCTAGTTCATATCTGTTTTGATCGTTTAATAAAACGGCCAAATTATATATTGCATTAATTGGGCATTCTGGTTGGGCAACTAATTTTTTGTAATGTTCAATTGCTAAGTCGTCACAGCCAGTTCGTTCAAATAGATAAGCTAATCTAAAGCGCGCCAAGTTATTATCTGGGTTTTGTGCTACACAGTCTTCTAGCATCTCAAGGGCATTGGCGGTGTCTCCCATGACCTCTGCCATCATTGCTTCTACTACTTGCAATTCGTTGCTGCTTTCTAATTCAGCACGTTTAGATTTAAAAAGGTTCTCGGCTTTTTCAATTTCACCAATTTGAATTTGTTGGCTAATGTCCTGGTAAGCGGATGATGCTATAGACATATATTCTCCATAAGGGTTGTTAAATACAATATTTAAAAAAAAGGATTTTAATGAATGCGT